>JAKASN010000144.1 GCA_021819025.1 Actinomycetes bacterium
CGATCTCGTCAACGTAGTCGTGCTCCGTGACTCCGACGGCATCAACGATGATGAATCGCTCCTTGCGGGCTGCGTCAGGGGTGATGCTTTGGAAGTCGGCATCGTTGATCGTTCGTGCTCCTCGACCCTTCATCTGCTCGAAGTACGTTCGCGAGTGCACGTCGCGCATGAAAAACACACACTCGATGGGACGCACGTCAGTGCCGGTCGCGATCATGTCCACCGTGACCGCGATGCGCAGATCGGGCGAGTTGCGGAACTTCTGCAACAGTGCCCTAGGGTCCTTTGCATTGTAGGTGATCTTTGCGGCGAAGTCGTTGCCCTTGCCGAACACCTCTCGCACCGTGGTCACAATTTCTTCGGCGTGGTTGTCGTCCTTCGCGAAGATCAGTGTCTTGGGAACGACAGATCGCTTTGGAAATATCTCCGTGTAAAGACGATCGCGGAATGTCTCTAAAACCAGGCGAATTTGGGCCTTACTTGTGACAGCACGGTCCAATTCACCACCGGCGTAGGTCAAGTCCTCGTCAAGAGCTTCCAAGCGCTGTTCCCGAGTTCGCCGGTCCATCTTGGGCACGATGGTGCCAGCCTCAATCGTGGAACCCTGTTCAGTAATCGAGGTCTTGATTCGATAGACCTCAAAGTCCACGTTGACTCCGTCAGCCACGGACTCGGCGTAGGTGTACTCCGACACCAAGTTCTGTTGAAAGAAGCCCAGGGTCTGCTTCGTCGGCGTCGCCGTCAGTCCCACGACGTGAGCGTCGAAGTACTCCAAGACCCCGCGCCAGACACCGTAAATGGAGCGGTGGCACTCATCCACGACGATGAGGTCAAACGTCTCGGGCGGCATATCGGCTGAGAAGTCGACGGTGACCGGTGCCTCGGGACGGAAGTCGTCAATGTTCGGGTCGTCCTCATCGGGAACTTCTATGCCTCGAAGTCCAGCGAAGACTCGTTGAATGGTGGAGACGACGACCTTGCTGGACTTCACTAGTCCCGCACTCGTCAGCTTGTCCACGTTGTACAGCTCCGTGAACTTGCGACCGTCGTCGGGCGTGGTGTAGTCCCGAAATTCGCGCATCGTCTGGTCGCCGAGATTATTGCGATCCACGAGGAACAAGATTCGGTTAAAGCCACCGTACTGCAGGAGTCGGTACGACTCCGTGACCGCCATTCGCGTCTTGCCGGCACCCGTGGCCATCTGAACAAGTGAGCGAGAGTGAGTCCCCGATGCAAGCGAGTCTTCAATGGCACCAACCGCCACCTTGGACGCTGGGCGAAGGTCGTAGTCCTCATAGGGCGGCATAGAGAGCACCTTGGCTCGCCAGGTCGGGGCGAGCAGGTTGTTCGCGCGATCGCGTATGAAACGGGCCAGCGTCCCTGGTGCCTGAAAGTTGAAGATCTTACGGGCTCTGGGATATGGGTCAAACCCATTTGTGAATTGTGTCTCGGTACCCGATGCCTCATAGATGAAGGGCAGGCGACCATCTTTCAGTACGGCGTTGTCGCGGTAGGCCTGGGGCAGTCCTTCGGCGTACATGGCTGACTGCCACTGCACCCCCGTCAGCGTGGTGCCCACGGGCTTTGCCTCAATTACCCCGACGACATGGCGATCCACGTATAGGAGATAGTCAGAGCGTCCGTGCTCAACGTCCATGATGACCTCGCGGACGGCAACGCCCTGGTGGCTTATGAGATCGATATCCTTGCGGTTACACACAAACCACCCGGTGCGAGTCAGTTGCTCGTCGATCAGGATGCGTGCCGTCTGTTCGGGTGTCAAGGTTTCGGACATGATTATGGCCGAGCTTAACCCATCTTTCGACGAAATCCAGTGGATAACTCCGGTTTGGCCCCTGTTTTGGGTTGCCTCAGTCGGCCACTTCGTCACCCGGGGTACCATGAGCCCACACTCAGTAGGCACCATTCCAACTCACCGGGCCCACCGCGCTGGTCTCTCTTCGCCCTCTACTGTAAGGCGCGCCGACAGGTGTGCCCTATGACTGGCATCCGGCAACTCCCTTTCTTCGGTTCGGTGTTTGTTGTGATTGCCTTAAAATCTGACAGCGTTTGGGCACTTACCGCTGGCGGGGCTCGTTCCAGGCTAGTTCAATCGCCCCGACGTCTGAGCTAGGGGGTACGGGCGGTCTCGTCATGATCGGCATTGTCGCTCGCGTGGCCCTCACCGGCCGCAAGGATTAGCGCCGACAAGATTGACTCTCATGGCCAACGCCACCACCAGTGCCAGGAGGCTCTTCCGTTGTGCACTGGGCGGAAAAGCGCGCGATGTGCCCGCCAAGAAACCGGGCGGAACGAAATCCAGTGGCGGCGGATCTGGCCGAACGCGTCCAAGATCCTGATGTCCATGTCGTTTACCTTTGGGTCCGCCCGACTTGTCCGGGACCCATAGATCCATATGCAGGTGAGGAGCCCCGAGAAAACTGATCAGGTGGATCAACTTTCGCGGGCCCCTCGGTCGGCGGAAAGTTCGCGCCCCTTCTTGTAGATCTCGTCATGATCCGGTTCGTCAAAAGCGTCGTTGATTCACTGCGACTACGTATGGGCCCAGTTTCGAAAGTTTGCATACTCGTGTTGGTCCCACGGGTGATTGAAGTTCTCGCTGCGACGATTGGGGTCGTCGACAGTCGGCATCGACGGGTTCGCCTGAAGATACGCATCAACGTCGCCGACGATGTTCGTCAAGGCGTTGGGCACGTCCTTGTCATGATAGGTATCAGACCAAAGTGCGCCATCACTGACTCGACCCCCGAGAACGATCGATGGAATCACGGACTTGACGGAGAAGTTGTTCTTGACGTCGCGTACGTACTTCATAGTCGAATCACCGTGATGAGGCGACCGCTGGTAAGCCGGTTTTGACCCTCCAACTAGGTGTTGAAACCCTCATGGTTAGGCAACTCGAACGCGTTGGCGTTTTGGTTCGTCATGTAGTTATTCTACACCACGCCTGGGAACCCCGGCGTGCCGGCCGGTACAGCGCCCAGAGGGTGAGGAATGCAGACCATCGGTCGTTTACATAAGTGGACGAACGTATCTTTCTTGGCCGCGGTCGGGCACGGTTCAAACGCGATTTCGGGGCCATGATATTCTGAGCCAAAGGCTCCAACGACGATCAAACTGAAGGACTCGTAGATCATTCTGCCTGGAGCACGGAAATCTTATCCCACGGTCTCGCTGTATTTCGCGATAAGTCGTTTGATGCGGAGCTGCTCCACAAATGGGAGCTTTGAAAGGTTTTTCAAGCGCTTGCTCCGGTCGTCTTCAGACAGCACTGCCAATTCCTTCGCCTGTTGTTCCAGCGGAATGATACTCGTCTGAAGCGAATGAACGACCTGTTCAAGGTTCTCGACGAGCGCAGCAGAGCGGAGGATTGAGACAAAGAGTGGGAGAATCACGACAGCAGTATAGGGATTTCCCTGTAGTAGTTCTATGCCCGCCATGCCGGAGGTATTGTCCATCCCCACGAAAGCATCGGTGATCTTCGAGAACGCCGTCATTCCGTCCAACAGATTCCGACAGAACGTGCGTGCTAACAGCAACTCCTCGTCAGATGCAATATCAATGACTTCAGTCAAGCGTGAAAGGTTCCCCACCCGGGCAAATACCTCCAATGTCTCCTCAGGTGGTCGATCTAGCCATGGACCGATACCTGCTGGTCGGACACGGCGTCCCTGATCAAGTCCGACGAGGCGCTCGACTGATGGTGCATCGTGCTCGAGGCGCCGCATGGCCAAAGGATTTTCGAACAGGAGACCGAGCATCAAAGCGACGGCTTGGATCCGGTCCGTCTGTGATTGGCGACCTAGGCGTGGAAACCCCTCGCGTCGCTTCCGTGCAAGTTTAGATGCAACTTGCTCAATAGCGAGCCAACTCGCCTCACCCTCATCAGCGACTTGCGGACGCCGCTTCTCTAATTCCTTCTCAAACGTCGCTTGGAGTTGACGGAGGCACGTACCGATTGAGTTACGGACCCGAGTCATTTTGACTGGATAGCCCTCAAACCAGAGCGCAGCCCGAAGTATATTGGGGTCCCTGGACTCCTTGCGAAGGCGTAAGAGGGTCAGCAGCTGGTCTGCAGTTTCATCAGGGTAAGTCCATATCGGTCGCTTGCCTTCTTGACCGGAGCGCTCTGGCGCCGGCAAAAGGTTCTGGTTCCTCCAATACTCCAGCTTCCTCTCAGTAAGATCCGGCTCGATCTGCCTCCCGATCTCGATTAGATCCCCAGTTCTAAGTCGAGGTAATGTACTCTCACTGGAATGCTCCATGTTGGTAGTACTCCCACTTCCTTGCCGGTTATCTTGCAATCTACAATATTGTCCATAAGTGGAGGCAATGACTATTTTACTGCCCATATTGTTAACGATGTCAGCACAGTTTTTGCCGACCTGGTAACCACATTCTAGACTGGAGTATATGCCCAATGGATCAATCCGAAATCATCAAGCTGCAGGCCTATGTGAAAAATTGGTCCTCAACACACCCATACGGATGGCATTTTCGTGGTGCTCAAGAAATTGCGAAAGAGCTACGCCTGGACGCAGCTTTCACCGACATTAGGCTCGCCGGTTGGTTCGAGTCTCCAGACGGTTCCACTATCGCGCAAGTGATAGAAAGTGCAATACCATTTCCAGGAAATATTGAGGTCACAGTTATGATCGATGCTGTGATGATTGCAGCTCAACGACAGACCTCTAGTCAGGCCGTCGGGGCTCTCGCAATCGGAATCGTTGCGGTTCTCGTTCTCTGGGGTCTTTTCGGGGACTATTGAAGCGAACTGGCACACCTGAGTAACTGAACCGCAGCTCTCTCAATCCGGCCCCGAGCACTCTGCTATGGGGCATCGCCAGTTGCGGTCCATGGGTTGCAAGCCGATCAAGCGCCCGGTCGGCGAAAGCTCGATCCCGCGTGGGGAGCCCGAGCTACCAGTCGACGACCTCATCGGTCCCCAGTTTGCCGAAGTGAATCGACTCTTATCGACATTGTAATTTTTCATGAATCGCCGCCCTACCATGCACCTGACCGCACGTCAGACTGTTTGTTAATCGTCGAGCGAACGGCGCCGACGTTTCGAGCATCAAATCCTTAGCCGGCTCGCGTTAGCAGACAATTTTGGCTTGGTGATGGGATATAGTCTTCCGTTGTGACCATCAACCCGCACGGCGCCGCGCCCTCTGCCCTGGGGTACCTCTTCCAGTCGAAGTGGCCCCTCGTCGAAATCATCCGTAGGGCACCCGAGAGACCCGACCTCAAATTGACTGTCGAGATGTACGACGACGTCAGTTGGGAGCTTGACGGTACGCCAGTCGATCTTCTACAGGTCAAGCACCACCTCAACTCGACGAGAGCATTGGGGGACAAGGAGCCGGACTTGTGGCGGACGATTGCCAGTTGGATGGATACCCACCCCCCAGACGACCCGGACGGTCCAACTCTCACGTTGGTGACGACTCAGACTGCAGCGACTGGATCAGCTTGTGCCGCCCTAGGACCAGATGTCAAGGATCCAGTCGAAGCACAGCGACTATTGGAAATAGCGGCACGGGAATCGTCGGCCGTGTCAACGAGAGCTGTACGTGCGCGCTTCCTCGAACTGTCAGACGCGCAGCGGGCGATCTTCGTTGGTCGAATCGTCGTCCTCCACAGTGCGAGTCAAATCGGCGACTTAGATGCGGACTTGAAAAGAGTTTTGCACGTTGTTCTTCCGCTTGATCATGAGGATGTATTCATGGACCGCCTATGGGCATGGTGGTACAGAGTCGTAGTGGAACTGTTG
>JAKASN010000145.1 GCA_021819025.1 Actinomycetes bacterium
TCTCTGTGTCTATCTCTTCTCCAATGCATACTCTGCGTCGGCGCCTCTGCTTTCGAGCGGGACTTCGCTAACTGCATTAATGGGGTACTTCTGGATCTACTTCGGCGTCGTCAACGCCGTGCTCTTTATCTTTAATATCCTTCCTATTCCACCCCTTGACGGGTCGGCGATCCTCCGACGCGTTGTAGGGGAGGGGCGCTTCGCGCAGCTGGCGGGAAACATGAAGTTTTTTCTGCCTCTCTTGCTTGTGGCGCTCTTCATCTTTCCGACGCTTTTGGCGCACCTATTCAGCCCCGTAATCAATCTCTGGCTCACGGTCTTTGTCCCCACTACCGCAATCATCTAGATGGATCTCCCCAATCTCCTCGCCAGGGTCTTCGGCCTGCGAAGGTCTCGCTCGCACCAAGGTCCATGGCGCGTACTGCGGCGATATTACCCAAGAACCACCGCCTCACCAAGCCAAGGATGCCCGTCTGTTCGCCGAAGCTAGCTGATAACCTTCGGTTATGAGCGATCTCGAGGGCGCATTGATTTTTTGAGCCACGCCAGGGCCGCAGAGTTGGTCCATCTGAGCTAGTGCTCCGGTAGTTGACCATGTCAGTTGGCGTGCCAGTGGTCAACGAGCGCTTTATCGGTGCGTCGAGAGTGGCATCGTTGGACAGCTTTGAGGATTGCTCGGCTATCGACGGCGAGCCCGTGACCGACATAGCCCATGATTCGACCCACGAAGGTTATTTGGCGATCTCGGCTGCGGCCAAGGCGTTTCGAGCCCGGTCAGAGCTGGCGGCGAAAGATCGTGGCGGGTACGTTCTTTACTGCATCGCCCACCTTATCCAGGCGCGTAGGAAAGTTCTCGGCGCGGCGGCCGCCGACAACGGCGCTCTTTTGGCTTGGCAGCGCCGCACCGTCGTGGCCAGAGTCGTGCAGAGCTTGCGCTTTTTCGCCGCTTGTCTTGGCAAATACTTGTCCATTCCGGCTTTGGATACTCGGGGTCATCGAGATCATCGAAGTTGTGACTCTGCGGGGATCTCGGTGCCTATCTCGCCCTAGAACGCTACTTTGCTGCTTGCGACTTGGGAACTCGCAGCGGCGAGCGCCCGAGGCAATGAAGTGGCGCTAAAGACCTCTGAGTGGTCGCGCCTTCGCGCTTTGGCGCGCGGCAAGATCACTGGCGCTGGGAGTCTTGCAACTGGGGCCCCCTATCTCGTGCAAGGACTTGGCGATGACCCTGGAACGGCTCTGGTGAGTGATCGTTGGGTGTGGCGGATCTCTCTTACCGGGTCGGTCTTTACCACCAGCCTCATCGCGGCACAAGCTGCGAGAACTCTCACACCTGTCTCATGTGAGTCGGGGAATAAGTCGACTTGTATTGTCTTTAATGATGCTGACGTGGATCTCGGCCTAGCTATGGCACTTGAGCAGCTTGATAACGCCGCGCCGGTGTGCCGCGCTGGAAAGCCACCCCCGATAGATCAGGTAATCCGCGAGTATCTTGTGTCGCGCCATCACAACGCTGTCGCAGAGCTTCGACGGGGAGATCCACGAAATACATCGACAGAGATTGGTCTCCAACTTCATCCCGAGCGCTTTGAGCGCATCGACGGCTGGGTCAAGCGGGCCACCACCCTAGGCGCCAAAGCAGCATTTTGGCGTGGTCCCAATTCCGGCCATGCGGACCTCTTCTCTCTGCCCAGCCTATATACCGAAGTTCGCGGCCACGCTGGGATCGCCGCCATGGAGGCCTTTGCAATCGAGATGGCACACAACGACACCGTCTTGGGCTCAGCCGCCATGCTATTCACCTCGGATGAAAGGCGTGGGGACGATATAAGCGCCGCTCTGGCCGATGGAACCGCCTCGAAGAAATGCTTCTACGTCGGTGATCTTCGCGCTCCTTTTGGCCGATCCACCAAGAACGGAATCGGTCGAGAGTGCGGAGGTTGGACTTTTGATTACTTCTGCGACATCGCCAGTGCGGTGTTTTCGCCACATGGATGGAGGGAGAGTTGCACGACGACGATGGAGTTTATCGGTACTTCGCATGCCCAGCGCGCCGGACTCTCTATTTTCGAAGCCCTACCACTAGCGAAGAGTCGGCGACCCGATGACTTTTTAGAGGATTTTGAACTTTTGGAGGCGATCGCGTCTTCGAGCGATAGAGTAGGCGCGGGGAGTGCTCGCCGCGATGAACAATTCCTTCGCATCCCGTATGCCACCACGAAGCTCTGGCGCTATCTTGGGTCGGGCCGAAAATCCAAGCCACGACTCTCAGTTGGGGTCTGTCGCAGGGAAGCGCCGGCGGACTCTTTGGGTCGTGGCCGCGCGCTGGGACTGGCGCTAGGGGAGCTCGGTCCCAAGGTGTCGCTCATCGCCTCGGGTGCGCTCTCGCACACTTTTTCGCCACGGCGAGAGCTTCGTCCCTACCAAGGCGCGGTGGGTGTGAGTATATCTTTTCTCGCGAAGCTCTCAAAGCCGACCAAGAGAGCATCGCACGGTTCTAGGGGGGAACAGCGTGGTGTTTTTGAGTCGATGGGTGAGTACTATCGCTTCGATCCCGAAGCGCTCTTTGGTAACTGTCTCATGATGATCGGCGCCGTCCAAAGAGCAGCGGTGGTGGTGGTGCCGGAGGTAGTTAACGGCAAGTACGA
This sequence comes from Actinomycetes bacterium, assembly GCA_021819025.1. Classification (GTDB taxonomy): domain Bacteria; phylum Actinomycetota; class Acidimicrobiia; order Acidimicrobiales; family Acidimicrobiaceae; genus Acidithrix. The sequence goes on from JAKASN010000145.1 coordinate 2,649, forward strand.
GAACCGCCTTCGGTCGGCTCCAGGGTATATCCGCTTCGATCGCCTCGTGGGTGCTTGGAACGCAGCGATAAGCTCGATAAGAGAGTCCCAGAGGATATATCTTCGCGGTGCCATCGACAAAGTGCGCCGACTAGCCCAAAAGTCGGTTTGCGGAGATGGGCTGAGCGCGGCCGCCTCTGTGGTGCGCCACTTGCAGCCGGGGGTCCCGAGCAAGCTCGTCGCGGTAGATCTCAACTGCCGCAGCCGCGTCGCTGAATTGGCGTGCAAAGTTTCCAATGCTCCTAGCCACTTGCAAAAGCGGCTCATCTGGCAGAATCGGCGCCACGGGGCGCTAGCGCTTGCCCAAAGATGCATCTACCACCAAGGCGAGATCGCCATAGTGACAGCTACGGGGGCGCGCAACGTCCCTCCGGATCAAGGCAGTGTATCGGTCGCTGGCCACTGCGCCGGCTACGATTCCGGCCAGGGCGACTTAGCCGACACCGACGCGATAAGCATGCTCAGGGTGAAAAGAGGCGAGACGCTTTATCGGTTGGAACCGTGCCTCGTCCTGAAGTGGAACTTTGTTCACCAAGCGATCGAAAGCCGCGTCAACGGCAAGGTTGTTCCATTCGCCAACACTAAGGAGATGGAGTGGGACCCGGAGTGTCTTTTCGCCGACTTGGCGCGAAGCATCACCGTCTACCCCGGTGATGAAATCCTCTCGGGAACCCGGGCCAATTCTCGCCCAGTTTATCCCCGCGACGTAACCGAGGTGGAGGCGGAGGGCTGTGGCTATTTGGGAGAGCCTATCCTCGAAGGAGCATTCGAGATCGCCACTCGCTTGGGAGCCCAACCCAGCGATGCAAAAGAATCTCTCTCGGGCACCCTCGAGGGGATCAGAAATTGGGTGATGTCTTTGGAGCTGAGCGCGTCCAGGGCATCATGATATTGAAAGGAAGATCTTGAAAGTAGTTGTAGATCTCAACAAGTGCAGCGACCATGGCCAGTGCGTCTATTCTGCACCCGAAATCTTCTCCCTCGACGACCGAGGTGAGTTGAGTTTTCGGGCCCTTGCTAAAGATGTCTATCGCTCCGGCGAGCTTGACGAGTCGCTGCGCGATTCAGTGGAAGAGGCCGCCGATATTTGTCCCATGCAAGCTATCGAGATTGAGGACTGAGGCGTTGGGTGTGGTCGTGGTGGGCGCTTCGCTCGGGGGACTGCGAGCCGCTGACGCCCTAGTGCGAGCGGGATACGACGGCGAGGTAACCCTCATTGGAGAGGAGCCCCATTACCCATACAACCGGCCGCCGCTTTCCAAGGAGGCGTTGGTGGCCGAACATGACTTCGAGAAGATCCGCCTGCGATCCTCCGCGAAAGCCGACGCTTATCGAGTCATGCTCGGCACCCGGGTGGAACGGGTCGATCTTTCTCGAGGCGAACTCTACCTCGCTGACGGCAGTTCCCGAGGCTTTGACGGGCTCATCGCGGCGAGCGGGCTTCGCTCACGAGCTCTTGGTATCCCAAAACCCCCGGGCGGCATCCTCTCTTTGCGCAGCTATGACGACCTGCTTTCGCTACGTGCACAACTAGGCGGGGTCACAAAAGTCGTCATCATTGGGGCAGGTTTTATCGGATGTGAATTGGCGGCCAGTTTGACCACCCTTGGACTGCAGGTTACGGTGATTGCGCCCGAAGAAGTTCCCATGCTTCGGCCCCTGGGCCACGATCTCGGCGCAGCAATCCAGCATCGCCACGAGCGCCATGGGGTGCACTTCGCCCTCGAGCGGCTGCCTGTTGCCATAGAAGGCGGACTACGGCCAAGCGCGGTTATCTGCGATGATGGGTCGCGCTATGAAGCTCAGCTCGTCATCGAAGCGGTGGGTTCGACAACCAATGTCGAGTGGCTGCAAGATAACGGCCTTGACCTTACCGACGGGGTAGCGTGCAACGAGAAGCTCCAATTCGCCGGTCACCCCAACTGTTTCGCGGTCGGCGACATTGCGCGTTTTCCCAACTTGCTCTTCGATGGAGTCGCCCGGCGCGTGGAGCACTGGGGAATCGCGGTGGACTCGGGTCGCCATGCGGGCAAAGCCTTAGCTAGCGTGCTGCGATCAAATGAGCCCGTCCAAGAATTCCGTCCCATGCCAGCATTCTGGTCAGACCAGTTCGATCTCAGGATCCAATCCTTTGGGATGCCCGGACTGGTGCAAGATAGTGCAAGTATTCGCGTAATAGAAGGAGATCTCGCCGATGAGGTTGCGGTGGGGTACTATCGGGAGGAGATCCTTGTCGGCGTGGTACTTCTCGGGATGGCCCAAAGCCACAACAAGTATCGCAAAATCCTTGCCGACAACCTTGGCTAACTTGGCACCCCCTCCGCCAAGCACTTATTTGCTAAAATGACGAGCACAAAGGCCGCCAAAGGAGTAGGTGACTTTGATCAAACGGACTCGAATGTTTTTTAGGCCGCTGCATATTTTCTCATTGATAGGCGGTAGCTACGATTATCGCGAGGCTACGGGCACATCCTTTGCGCAATGCCATCGTTGTGAGTGTCCTCGCTCTCTTATTCGTGGCAGTTTTGTGGATGCCGCCCCATCTGGGGGGTGGAAATACTAGACGCCCAACGATACCGATGTCTGCCGTTGCGGCGCCCATGTGTAGCCCAGATCAGATCGCGTGGTCGGAGCCGCCGCCCGACCTGGCGGCAGCGGAGTTTTTCCAGGTCTACATACTTCAGAATGTGAGCGCTACGTCGTGTTCGCTCCAAGGTGTTGCCCAGGTTTCCCAAAGCGATTCGGCTGGTCACCAATTCATTGAGGACCTGGCTTCCCAGAGCCCAGCCGGTCTAGCCGAGTTGGCCCCGGGAGCACAGGCGTCCTTTTACATCGGCCTATCCAGATGCGCCGTGGTCGATCCCAGTTATGGATCCAGCCCCTCCGTTATGACCGTCTGGATTCTCCACACCGGGATCAAAGCTATGTTCTCGATGCCGATTGGACCTAGCTGCGCAACAGTTACCGCACAGACCTTTCCGGTAGTCGCGGGAATCGTCTCGGTTCCAGGGTGGGAGACTGGCGGGAGCCCGCCGGGAACTGTACCGGGGGCTTACGCTGGGCCACCAAAAACGACCCTTCCGAGCCCGC
>JAKASN010000146.1 GCA_021819025.1 Actinomycetes bacterium
GTGTGGGCAGCGCTCTTGGTAGGCGGACGAGGCAACAACCTCGGGGCGATTTTGGGATCGCTCCTAGTGGCGGTGGTATTCAACGAGGCCACCCGCTACATTCCCCAGGTCTCATCGAACCCGAATCTCATTCCCGATGTGAGAAACATCATCATCGGATCTCTGGTGATCCTCTCCATCTGGTTCCGCCCCCAAGGGGTCTTACCGGAGAAGAAAGCCAACTTCTTCGAGATTCCTCTCGTGGACAAGTTTGCACAATCGGTAAGTGGCGGATCGACCGGCGCCAGCGCGGCCCCGGCAACGGCGGAGGCGTAAATGGCCCGGACAATTCTCGAAGTCAAGGACGTCCACATCCATTTCGGCGGTCTCAAAGCCATCGACGGATGCTCGTTTCATGTCGAAGAGGGCGCCATTACCGCCCTCATCGGACCCAATGGCGCGGGCAAGTCGACGATGGTGAACGTCATCTCGGGCACCTACCAGCCCGATGAGGGCAGCATCGTCTTTGACGACGCCGACATCACCAAGCTGCCCAACTATGTGAGAGCCCAGCGCGGTCTCATTCGCACTTTTCAGATCTCGCGGGAGTTCGCCAACCTGACGGTTCTGGAGAACCTCCTCGTGGTTCGGCTCGGTCAAAGTGGCGAGAAGTTGTTCAACGCCATCTTCAAGGCGAAGAAGTCCCGAGAGGAGACCAACGCGCTGGTGGCCGAAGCCAACGACATCCTCAATACTTTTGGCCTCTACCGGCTCAGGAACGACTACGCGGGGAACCTCTCCGGCGGGCAGAAGCGCCTTTTGGAGTTGGCTCGGGCAGTGATGGCCAAGCCGAAGTTGATGCTCTTAGATGAGCCCATGGCTGGGGTGACTCCGGCGCTGATCGAGCGTCTCGGGGAGCATCTCGTGGAACTCAACCGCAGTTATGGGATGACCTTTTTGCTCGTTGAGCACAACTTGGAAGTCGTGGAGAAGATCTGTTCGAGAGTGGTGGTCATGGCGACCGGCAAGCAACTCGCCGAGGGGACATTGGCGGAATTGCGGTCCAACCCCGCGGTTATCGAAGCTTATTTGGGAGGTGGCGCGCGTGAGCGTGTTGGAGGTTAACGGTCTCAGCGGTGGTTACGGCAAGACCCCCATCGTTTGGGATATCACCATGAAGGCCAAAGTGGGCCAAGTGGTCACCATTGTCGGGCCCAACGGAGCGGGCAAGTCCACCTTCACCAAGGCTCTTTTCGGCCTGATTACCGTGAGCGGCGGAAGCGTGATCCTCGATGGGACCAACGTGACCGGACTGGCTCCGCACCTCTTGGCTCGAGCGGGTATCGCTTACGTCCCGCAGGTGGACAATATTTTCGGCTCCATGTCGATCAAGGAGAACCTCGAGATCGGAGGCTTCACGCGCAAACGCGGGCTGCACGATCGCATCAGCGAAGTTCTCGAGATCTTTCCTGATTTGAAAAAAGCTGAAGCCCGCAAAGGTGGCGAGCTCTCGGGCGGGCAACGCAACATGCTCGGCATGGCGCGGGCATTGATGTCAGATCCCAAGGTGCTGCTTCTCGACGAACCCACCGCGGGCCTCTCGCCGATCTACGTCGATGTGGTTTGGGACCAAGTCGGCCGTATCGCGGCGACGGGAACCTCCATTGTGGTGGTGGAGCAGAACGTCGATCGAGCGATAGCAAATTCCGAGTGGGTCTATGTCCTGGTGGCGGGGCGCAATCGCCTTGATGGTCCTGCAACCGAAGTGGCGAAGCTAAATCTCGGCGAGATCTTCCTGGGTGCCACTGCCGCAGTGAAACCGGGCATAAGTGAGGTGAGCGCCTAGGGAGCGAGGAGAAGCCGAAGTTACCGAGAGCTATCCGCCAAGTCGGCAAAGAAGTTGCAGCCGACGTTTTTGATTCCGCAGTGCCGTATTTGGCACCAAGACATGAAGTTGAAAGGTCAAAGTCCACAGACGCCCGGGGTGGGTTCGGGTTCTTCGAGCCGTCGGGTGTGGGGCGAGGCAAATAACAAGGGGGTACCCGTGAAGGGTTTTAAGAAGTGGGCGAAGTTTGCGACCATCGCAGCGACGTTCTCAATAGTTGCCGCAGCTTGCGGCAGCGGCTCGTCGAGCAGCTCGTCGGGTTCAGCGACAACTGCGGCACCTGCGGGTCCGCTCACTGTCGGGGAGCTGCTGCCGATGTCGGGCGCGGAGGCCTTTGTCGGCCAATGGTTTGACCACGGCATCAAAGCCGGAGTTTACGAGATCAACCACCATGGCGGGGTTTTGGGTCATCAGCTCACCACCGCGCTGCAAGATACCGCCGGCGACCCGGTGGACGCCGTGACCGCCTGGAAGACTCTCCAGCTCCAGAAGCCGAACTTCGTCGCCGGCCCGAGCTCGCTGGAGATTATGGGAGTCATCAACGACTTCCAGCAGCAAAAGGTCGTCGACCTCATGGAAGGCGGCACGACCCAGCTCGACCACATGAAGTATTCATACGTTTATCGCCTCTTCCCGTCGGACTCCGCTCTCCTCGCGGCTGAGGCCTACTATGCGATAAATGGGCTGCACTGTACCAAGGCGTCGCTGCTTTACACCTCTGACGCCAATGCCCAGGCCGAGGTTCCGCCGGTAACCCAGGCATTTACCCAGAATGGCGGCACGATCCTCGACAATGAGCAGATCCAAGCTGGACAGAGCTCCTATCTCTCTGAGGTGTCGCGGGCGTTCGCTAATCACCCCCAGTGCATTTTCTTCCACGCTGATCCCCAGACCGCGGCGACTCTTTTCGCCAACGTTCGTCAGCTCGGAGATCTGAATGTGCACTTCATCGCTGGTGACACTGGCGCTTCGTTGCAACTCGCCCAAGCGATCGGGATCTCGGATGCCTCGAAGTGGCTGACCGGCATGACCGCGCCCGCTGCCTTTGCGCCCGCCTACAACGAGTTCTTGGCTGCTTATCAAGGTCAATGGCATACCAACAAGCCATTGCCGGCGTCGCCCGCCATGTATGACGGCATCGTCATTGCCGCTCTTGCCATGACTGCGGCACACAGCACTGATCCTCATGTCTGGGTGAACTACATCACCAAGGTCTCCAATCCTCCTGGCACGCCGGTTTACACCTATGCCGAAGGTGTCAAGCTGCTCAATGAGGGAAAGAAGATCAACTACCAGGGAGCGAGTGGTCCTGAAGACTTCAACCAGTACCACAACGTCTTCTCGGGATTTGACGTGGTGCAGTTCGATACCGCCGGCAATCTTCACACCGTTTACAGTGTGACTGCAAACCAGGTAGCGAGCATGTACAACGCCAAAGGCTAGAGGAGTCCCCTCTAAAATGGAGGGATAGTTCCCCCGATAAGGAGCCCGGCCCGCATGGGTCGGGCTCCTTATTCTCTTCGGGTTGTTTTTGCCAAGGGCCGCGGCAATCTCAAGTGAGCGCACGTGGAGTCGACAAGCACTCGGTCGGCCAAGGCGCCCTGGAGCGCTGGGCGGCTAAATTATGAAGGCGCAACCATTCCACGAAGCCCTAATCGAGGGACGCAGGCGACCCCGCACCTCTAGGGCCAGGTCATTGGGCAGCTTGGTTGCAGCGGCCCGGACAAAGATGGCGACTCCGCCGAAATGGAACTCCTCGAAGCCGTAGCGATCGGCCGGCTCTTTGGTGGAGCACTCGATGTAGCGCGTCCCTCCACAACAGGCGAGACCAGCCTTGACGAATACTTTGCCGCCACGCTCAGCTACGTAGCGGATCGCCGCGTCGCTTGCAACGATGTTCATCGCCTTGGCACATCTGGTGTCATCGGAGATTGCACCCTTCTATAAACCTCTATTAGCCAAGAAGGTCTCGCAGGGGCGACTTTATTCCCTCTAGGCGCCCAATTTATCGCCGCGCCGCAGATCTCCATACCGTAGCCTTTACCAATCTCGGTGGCACCGATGAGATCGGTGGAGGGTACCTGCAACGAGACGATCGGCAGAGCTCCTTTTTGAACAAGGTGCAGCGGAGCTGGGGATCTCTAACTTGTCAAGGAGAGCGGCGCACGGCCAGGGGCGATCCTCGCTCGATTATCAACGCTGCGAACGGCACTTGCGCACAGCAGCGTCGCCGCTGGGCAAAGTTCCCCGACCAGGAACTCTACCTGGGTGGGGAAGTCACTACGCGGCGTTGGACCAGGGGGAGCTTTGCCGAGGCGCGGTGGACTCCGACCGATGGCGCAGTCGCTTAGTTGCAGTTTTTGTCCCATCGGCTCGCAATAGTTCCCGATATCGCGACGATGATGCGCACCTTGGGAAAGTGCAGCACTTGGGGCTGCGGATTTCACCTAGGTATTTTCTGTTTCAAGCATTGCCTGTGGTCGCAAATGTTCCACAGGAACAAGCAGTTCGAGCACCTCTCCGATCGGCCTGGCATCGGCCACCGGATCGTCGAGGGGAAGTCCGGATTGGATGGCGTAGCGATTGCGGCGACCGTGTCTTTGTTTGGCGAGGTACCCGGCGTCTTCGAGGTCTCTCACGATGCGATAGGCGCTTCGTTCAGTGATGTCAAGTGTTGCGGCAAGGTCGCGCAGCCGCACCGAGGGGTCGCTGGCTATTTTCACCAGCACGCGCGCGTGATTAGTAAGAAAGCTCCATGATGCCATGACTAATAATACTAGTGATATAAAACCGGATATATGTAACATGTATTGAAGTTCTAGTGTATATTGATATCAGGAGGAGATTTTCAACCTCCTAGCGGGAGTTCAAGAATGGGACTTCCGCAGTCAGGATGCAAGATGTTTTTAATTCTCGCGATAATCATTCTCGTGGTAATTTTCGGCGTGGCCGGATTCACCATCCATCTCCTGTGGTGGATTGCGGCGATCCTGCTGGTGGTATGGCTATTCGGCTTTGTCACCAAGAGTAGGAAGCGCTGGTACAAGTGGTAGACGCCCGGGGCGCGACGCGCTAGCAAATTCGCTCGGCGGCCTCCGTAAGCACTCCGGTGCGCCATCGTCGATGGTCACTTCGGTGCTTAGAGATTGCACTTAGTTCGGGCAACTCGCCAGATCGATAAATAGAGATAGGGGAAATTATGGGACTCACAGGAATGGTCTTCAGCATTATTGCTGCAGCAGTTGGAGCGGTTATGTACTTTGCCATCACCGCGCAAGTATCGGGATTCCGTTTCTCGACGATAGGGATAATTCTTATGATCGTCGGCGCAATCGGCTTCGTAGTATCTTCGGTGGTCTTTGGGGTGTCGCGACAATCGAACCGTCGCACCTTTGACCGCACCACTACCGATGGACAGGGAATTTCACGAGAGGTTCACGAGGAAACTCGTTAGCCACCTGCGGCGCGCGACGATAGCCTCGCGCCGCTACCTCGTGTTGACACACGCTGAGGCGATGGTCTTTATGGCTTCGCCTCGGCTTGTTTTGCACCTCGGTGCCAGTTCTCGCCGATTGGTAACTGGTGGTGGGGCGCCAGGGGCCTCCTGGGGTTGGCGCCTTTGCGCTCGGCTACGGAACGTCCCAAAGTGCTGCGAGTCTTTGGCGTCAGTTTTGGATCTTGGCATCCGCTGTTGCTAAAGAAAACACCGAGTCAAACTTGATTGTTGCGGATCCAATGCCAAGGCTGAAGAGTTGAACGCAGCAATGGGGACCTCGTGAGCCGCCCGGACGAGCAACTCAACAGAATCCAGCATCGCAGTCCAAAAGACGGGCTTGGTGCAACGGCGGTTGTCGGCATGGCCAAGTCGGTCTCGGAGGCTCCTTGCCCTCACGA
>JAKASN010000147.1 GCA_021819025.1 Actinomycetes bacterium
CTCCACCAGCGAGACCTGGTTCGTTCCAATCGCCAATGAGGAGTCGATCCCCACAGGAACTTTCGATGACTTCCAGAGGGGCCCGAAGGTATCCCTCAGGTAATTATTGAGGAAGTACCACCAAATCGTGGCAGCGCTGGAACGTGTGGACATGGTGTAGTCCCACTGCTGCAAAAGCGAAAGGTCCCGCTGCATGGCAGGCGAAAGCCCTCCAGCGGGATGCGAAGCACGCACGGCGGCCCCGATGAGAGGGACTATCTCTTGAGCCAGCAGGTCGAAGTTGCTGTTTTGCAGCGCTTCGGTGCTGGCGATTGATATCTTGGCATGACTGGAGAGAAAGGTGCTGATGTCGCGCGCTCGATAGCCGTAATCGAAAAAGTCGGCGGAGGTTCCGATGTAATAAGGGTAACTGGGGAGGACCTCGCGCTGATTCGCGGAAAATACGTAGTGGCTGATGGGGTCGTAGGATTGCGGTACCTCGGCAAAGGGAATGGTGCCCACGGGGTCGAATTGTCCCGCGCCGCTCATGGGGAGCCAGGGTTTAGCGGATCGGAACTGCGGGTAGATTCCAGGTGCAATAATTCCGATGTTTCCCAAGGTGTCCGCATAGACAAAGTTTTGTGTTGGCGCGAGCCAGGAGCGCAAGGCGGTTTTGAATTGGGTAAAGTTCTCGGCTTGGTAGATACCAAGCATCGCCGCGAGGTCATCTGATGGAATCGCTCCCGCCCACCAGAGCGAGTCGGTGACTCCGTTGCGGCTCAGAATCGGCCCATGAACGGTGAGCGAAACTACCCAGCGAGTGTGGCCCCCACCGCGCTGGGGTATTTCATAGGTGATATGGTTCATCTCGCGCCACTTGGATCTCCAGAAGTACTGATTCGGCCGTGAGGGAGAGGTAACTTCCTGGTAAAAGAAGGTGGCCTGGTTCTGAGTGTCAGTGAGGCTCCAAGCGATGTTCGCATTGTGCCCGATAAGAATTCCCGGCAAACCCGGTATGCCGACCCCTGAGAAATTGTAATTGGGCGAGGTGACGCTCCATTGGTACCAAATCGAGGGCAAAGTTTGCGCGAGGTGGGGGTCACCTGCCAAAATTGCCTTCCCAGTGGTTGTCATGGTGGAATCAACTGCCCAATTGTTGGAGTCTCCTCCCCAGCGGCGGAGGTTCGAAGTGATCGCGCTGGTCTCGCTAAGGATCGCTTTGTCAGCAGATACTTGAGCCTGGGACACACTCGAAGACACAAGCTGTGGATTGAGGTGAGAACGAGCAGCATGGGCCGAAGAGGTCTTTAGGGGAGCCGAAACGACCCTGGTGCCGGGGATGCTTCGAGTAATGGGCGCTAGTGCAACTTTCTTATACGGTCCAAGGTCATAGGGATCTTGGAGGTTCTTGGCGATCACGGGGAAGAGGGCCATGGTGGTTTTGTAGCCGAGGGAATTGACCAGGAGCGAATAGTCGATTGGCGTGGTGGTGAAGTCGAGGTTTTGGGTGAGGTCGCCTTCGACTAGCAGCGAGTCAACGGGTGTCCACGGAGTTGGAACATAGTGGAGCAGCTTGAATTGGGCAGGGAGGTTGCCGGACTTTTGAAATTCGCCGATCTGGAAGTTCACCCCTGCGGCATAGGCGAGAAGGTCCTTCCCCACTGGAGAGCTGGCTCCTATCAACTTCCACTCCGCGGTAGCAGTGCGCTCGAGACCCAGTGTCAGCTCGAGTTCGTCATTGGCAAGAGCGCTTCGCCCGAGAATCTGCGAGAGACCTCCCGCCGCTTCGCGCCGCAAGATGTCCATCTCGAACAAGCGGAAGTGGGCATGCAGATAGCCCATCGCTTCAAAGAGATCGTGATTTGTCGTGGCGTTTATCTCGGGAACTCCGCTATTAGAGAAGCTCACGGTGACAATTCCGTTAAGTCCGGGCAAGTTGAGAGTTTCCGAGTGGGGGTTCTTGGCGTTGCTGGCGATGGTCCATACGCCGCCAAAAGGATTGAAGCTCTCGCCAAGAGGTGGCACGGTTCCCACCCCGGCGAAACCCACGCTGATCGTCGCCAAGAGAACTACGCTAGCCAAGGTGAGCAGGAGAATTGAACGGCGCAAAGGCGCACGAAGCGGCAATGTTTCTCTCCCCCTGTCGAAGACTCCACGCATTTGCCGGCTGCTCAAAATCCTGGATTACTCGTGCGGTAGGCGAAATGCGTAAATTGTTCTCGGGCCCGAAGTTACTACGCTTTTTGTAGTCACGCAGGCCTGCTTTAGGATGGGTTGAAGATTTTTGCCCCAGGAGTCCTCGGCGATGGCCCAAGCGCGCACTATGGTGCGAGCAACCCCATTGCTCGGCGGTCACATCGCACTGGGCACGCGGTACACTATATGGGGTGCGAAACCCGCCAAGATAGCGTTAATTGCCGCGAATTGGCGGAATTTTTCCCAAAAGAGGTAACGGTTTCATGTCATCTGGCAAACCAGCAGTTGTTTTGTTGAGCGGGGGGTTGGATTCGACCACCACTCTGGCGATCGCCAAGGAGCGCGGATTTGAGCTCTACGCCTTGAGCTTTCGATATGGACAGCGCCACGCGGTGGAGTTGGAGGCAGCGAGCAGAGTTGCTGCGGCCTTTGGGGTCAAGCGTCGTGAGGTGGTGGATATTGACCTTCGCGTTTTTGGGGGTTCGGCCCTCACCGACGACATAGATGTTCCCCATCTAAGCCACGGTGAAGCACCTCGAACAGGTGCGATCCCGGTGACATATGTACCCGCGCGAAACACGATTTTTCTCTCCTTTGCGTTGGGATTTGCCGAGACGATCGGCTCGACGGACATCTTTCTCGGGGTAAACGCTCTCGACTACAGTGGCTATCCGGACTGCCGGCCCGAGTATCTCCGGGCTTATGAGGAGGTGGCCAATCTCGCCACCAAAGCCGCTGTCGAAGATGGTGGTCGCCTGAGCATCCATGCTCCTTTGATCGCGATGAGCAAGGCTCAGATCATCGCGGCCGGTATGGCCCTCGGGGTAGATTACGCCATGACCCATAGCTGCTATGACCCTGATGAAAATGGCCGCGCCTGCCGAAGCTGCGATTCGTGTTATTTGCGCGCCAAAGGTTTTTCCGAACTCGGCCTCGCCGACCCCGCTTTAGGTTAATCCCCTCGGAGCTGGAGTCTCGTCCTCTTGGAGATCGCCATATCGCGCCGACTAGATTGCTTTGGAGGCGTCGATGGCAATGAGGGGAGCAGCGACGAGTGAGTGACACCTCGGGCTTGACACTATTGGGAAATTCCGGCACCAAGTTCAGATATGAGAACCCGTCTGCGGAGATCCTCGAGGTCTTTGGCAACCAGCATCGAGATTCTCCCTACGTGATTGGGCTGGACTGCTTTGAATTTACCAGCCTTTGCCCGATGACGGGCCAGCCCGACTATGGCAAGATCTGGATCGACTATGTTCCCGATGAGCTGTGCGTGGAGAGCAAGAGCCTCAAGCTCTATCTCGTCAGCTATCGAAATCATGGCGCCTTTCACGAAGATTGCGTCAATACCATCGCTAACGATGTTGCCGAAAAGATCCGCCCCCTCTATCTCAGGGTATTTGGCGACTTCAACGTTCGCGGCGGAATTGCGATCAAGCCCCTGGTAGTGCGCAAGGCGCCTAAGTTGGATGCCGAGGATGAAGCGGAGATCCGCTACCGACTTGAAACCTTTGACCGCCTGTCGCGACGCTAGCGCGTCGTGGTAAGAAGTTTTTAACTCTAAATGGAGCCGAGAGAGAAGTTGCAACAAAACCGAAGCATATCGCAGCGAGAGAAGACTCAGCGCATCGTCGCGGTGGTCGCCTTTGTCGTCTACGCCGGGGTCATCGTCGGTGCCAACTGGATGATCGGTCATATTGGAACTCCCATACCCGGGGCACATGTCCTGCCGGTTGGGTTCGGGCTCATGGCGCCTTCAGGGGTCTACCTCGCCGGAGCCGCCTTCGTAGCCCGTGACGTTCTGCAGCGGGTTGCCGGTCCTCGCGTGGGTATCGCCGCGATAGTTATTGGGGCGTTGATTTCGGCTACCGTCTCCAGCGCACACCTCGCTTTCGCATCCGGCGCGACTTTCCTGCTTTCTGAGAGCTGCGACTTTTTGGTCTATACCCCGCTGCAAAAGAGGAATTTTCCCCTTGCGGTGGTGGTCTCGGGCCTCATCGCGGATCTGGTGGATTCCACCGTCTTTTTGACCTTGGCGGGAATTCCGCTTGCCCTGGCCTTAGAGGGCCAGCTGGTGGGAAAACTTTGGGTGATGCTCGCAGGTGGGCTTGTTGCCGCTTGGCTCCGGCGCTACGAGATCTTCTCCAAGCCTTCCCAGCGACTGGGGAGGGTCGAATTTGCCTGAGTGGTGTCTGCTCATCGCGGAGCCCCAAATGCTATGGCGCTGAAATAATCGCCGAAGTCCTCACTTGGCCCTCGTCGGTACCGCCAGGTCCGCGTCGAGAATGCGGTGGTGGTTGTGTGCGGTCCCGGCAAGGAGCGCAGAGGCGGAGTTGGTGGCCCCTCCCGCAAGCGGACTTTGCCCCTTGATCCCAGCCGTGCAACGGCGATCGGGATGAGCGTCGCTGGATTATCTTGGTCCAACTTCGGTGGACTTGGACATCACCCATAAAGAGCAAGCAGCGGGGCAACGGTGACTGTTATTCGTCGGCCACGATTGAACCAACTCGATCGCCGAGATTGGGATTTCGTTTCGTGAGAGCGGTGGCATAAATCACCGCCACGACTACCACTGCCAAGGCAACGTAAGGATACCAATTGTAGGGGGTGGGTTGTCCAGGCTTGGCAAGGTAATACAGCGGCACAATGATCGAAAGTGCTCCGAGAACCGGCAAGAGACCGTGCTTGATGCCATTGAATTCAGCGGGGCGAAAGCGACGGTAGTAGACGGGTAGGGCCAAGTTGGACAAGAGGTAAACCACAAGCACCAAGATGGTTCCCAGCGTGGATGACTCTGCGAAGAAGTTGACCGGGTCCATGCTTCCGCTCCCAAGCACGTGTGCAAGCGCCCATCCCCCGATGATCAAAACCGCAATGCTTACAAAGACGGTAATGGCATTAACTGGGGTCTGGCGTTGTGGGTGAACCTTGCCAATCCAGGACGGTAGGAGCCCCTCGCGTCCTGCGGAAAACACTAAGCGTGCCTGGGAGTTGGTGCCCGCAACGAGAGCTCCGAGTGTCGAGGTCATCCCTGCGAGGTAAGCAAAAAAGGCCAGTACTCCTAAAACGCCGTCGGCGACGGTGATAAAGGGAATCGCGGCGTTGCCGAGCTTGGTGACGTTATAGCCGAATCCGGTCACCGTGGCATATGCGAACAAGACATAGCTCACCACCATGATCGCCACCGATGCAAAGACTGCTCTTGGCACGTTGCGGCGGGGATTGGTGGTCTCTTCGGCGAGCGCGGCAGAGTTCTCCCATCCGATAAAAAGATAGATCGCTAAAGGAAAGCCCGCCGCGAGGCCGCTCATGCCGTTGAGTATGTGGCTCGGTTCAAATGGCTTCAAGGAGAGATGGCCCGCGCCTTTGACGATGGCGACAACTGAGACGATGACGAGCACGGTTATTTCGAAGGCGAAGAAGAAGCCCGCTACTTTCGTGGAGAGCGAAACTCCACGAATCATCAACAGTACCGCTAACCCGGTGAGAATGACGGTGAAGATTCCCCAAGGGACGTTCCAATGGAAGTAGCGCTCCAGGGTGATGGAGAGGAATCCCCCAGATATCGC
>JAKASN010000148.1 GCA_021819025.1 Actinomycetes bacterium
ATCACGACATTGCCCGGCATTCCATCGACTTGGCGCAGGTGGAGAATCTTTTCGCAGGTGCGCCTAGCAAGAGAGACGAGCTGGGGTTCGGCAAGTAACAATGCCTCGTTCATACCCGGCACCACTCCTGGGGAGGCTACCAGTGGACGCAGGTCGAAGTCGTGTTGGACACTACCGCTCGAGACGACAACATCTCCTAAGTTGAGGCCAGCGTGCAGAGCTCCGGCAAGGCCGGTGACGATGAGAATTCCGGGATCGAAGCGATAAATCACTTCCATCGCTGACAGAGCCGCATTCACTTTACCGATTCCCGTGCTACAAAGGATCACTTGAGAGGAGTGCGACGTCGTGCGATAGAGCGGCGAAAAGGAGCCTTCAAGCCTGCCGGCATGAAAGTATCGCCCTCGAAGCACCGAAACTTCCTCGTCCATGGCCACCAACACCGCGATGGCGGGACTTCTCAGCTTATCTTTCATCGCAGCGACCTTTCTTGCACCCAAGCATCTCCGTTTGCATCAAGATCGTCCAAGTTACTTGCTCGTAGACCTCGGATGCAAAAGTATCGCCACGACATGGCGGCGCATCATCGGCACTCGCTATGGCGCTGACAAACTCAAGTCGATGCGGCATCTTGACTTGGCTCCCCTCGGTAAGCATTCGCGAGATGTCCGCTCTCGAATCTAAAGAGACTTGTCGCCTTTGTCCGATGATTCGCCCCTCGGCTTTTTTGTTCACGGCGGCACTTCGCGCTAAGGCGCTCGCAGCCAAAGCGACACCGCCACTAGGGTGGCGCCGCAGCGATGTTGCCAGACCAGTGGCGCCTTGGCCTTATTGTTCAATTCCAAGCGCATCGCCAATTCCTGCAGTGAGATGTTTTGCACACTGGATGACCCAGGTGCAAAGTCCCCGCGATCGGCCTATGCCTTTGTCACTTCGAGTGGGCTGCTCGTCGAAGCCAGGCGAGATACTTCAGGCCGCGCAAATCACGCGATCTGACAGCACACCAAGCTTGATCGGCGGGTGTGCCTCAACAGAATTCCGCAGCGCCACAGAACCAAGCCCGAAACTCCCCACTTTTGCGCCGGTGAGTTTTTTAGCCGCGCCAAGGGCGCAAGGCGGGCCCGCAAGAGCAATACGCCCAGCGGTTCCCCCCAAGCGAATCATCAGCTTCGAAATCGGGGCTACCCTGCGGCGTTTTGGCAGTTGACAGCGTCGCGCCTCGCGGTGGTTGGCGCCCCAGTGGCCGTTTATGTCCACGCCCACTGGGAGAGATCCACGCGAGGCAACGCCGTTGGGTCCTCGAGTTCTATCGCCTCTCGGCGCATCCCGCCGCGACGGACTCGCGGCGATTTTCACCACTGGCCCCAACACCGCAGCTTCACACCAAGCGAAGCTAACGTCATTTTTTTGTACCTTGACGTTAACGTAAGATTGACTTTAGAATGTCAAGAAGAGAAAGAGCGTTTAGGAGGACCCTTCATGGCGAGAACTAAGACGGCCGTGGGAGCACTGCGACACGGAGAGGAGATTCGCCAAGAAGACCCATACCGAGGAAAATGGCTAACGCTTTCCAACACCACACTCGGCATGTTCATGGTCACCATCAACAGTTCCATTATGTTGATCTCCTTGCCGGACATCTTCCACGGAATCAAGCTGAATCCGCTCGCTCCAAACAACACCAACTACTTCTTATGGCTTCTCATGGGCTATCTCGTCGTCACAGCAGTGTTAGTGGTCAGCTTCGGCCGCCTTGGTGACATGTTCGGGCGCGTAAAGATGTACAACCTCGGCTTCGCTGTCTTCAGCTTCTTTTCCATCATGTTGGCAATCACCTGGCTTCATGGCGGCGCTGGAGCTCTCTGGCTCATCTCCATGAGGATTATGCAAGGGGTGGGTGGAGCCTTGCTCTTTGCAAATTCCTCGGCGATTCTCACCGATGCCTTCCCCCACGACCAGCGCGGCCTCGCTCTTGGCATCAATCAAATTGCTGCGATCGGGGGATCATTTATCGGCCTGATTCTCGGAGGGTTGTTGGGGCCCATTGATTGGCGATTGGTATTTCTGGTCTCGGTACCCTTCGGTATCCTGGGAACTATCTGGGCCTACTTCAATCTTCACGAAAAAGGTGTCCGAACGCCATCGAGAATCGACTGGTGGGGCAACTTGACCTTTGCGATTGGATTGATCACCCTTCTTGTCGGCATCACCTACGGCATCGAACCATACGGCGGACACACCATGGGTTGGAGCAATCCAAGAGTCTTAGCCGCGCTCATCGGCGGAGTCATCGTTCTCGTCATCTTCGGATTCATCGAGACCAAGGTCGTCCAACCGATGTTCAACCTCACGCTCTTTCGCATCCGAGCTTTTGCCGCGGGCAACTTTGCCAGCCTCCTCGCCTCCCTGGGTCGTGGCGGGCTAATGTTCATGCTGGTAATCTGGCTGCAAGGAATCTGGCTTCCTCAACACGGATATAGCTTCGCGCGAACACCGCTGTGGGCAGGAATCTACATGTTGCCCTTGAGCGTCGGTTTTCTCGTCGCAGGACCGATCTCGGGATTTCTCTCCGACCACCACGGAGCGAGACCCTATGCCACCGCCGGAATGGTGGCCTCAGGTGCGAGTTTCCTCTTGCTCGAGTTGCTTCCTGCTAACTTCAGCTATCCCATCTTCGCAATACTTTTGCTGCTCAATGGTTTGGCCATGGGGCTCTTTGCCTCGCCAAACCGGGCTGGCATCATGAACAGCCTGCCTCCAAGCCAAAGGGGCGCGGGGTCAGGAATGGTGGCCACCTTCCAGAACTCCGCGATGGTGCTTTCCATTGGAATCTTCTTCACCCTCATTATCGCTGGTTTGTCAGGTTCTTTGCCAAGCACGATGTATGCCGGACTGTTAGCTCAAGGCGTACCGGCGGGAGCCGCATTCAAGGTGGCGCACCTGCCTCCCACAGGCGCTCTCTTCTCGGCATTTTTGGGCTATAACCCCATGCAAACGCTATTGGGGCCGGTGCTCGCGCATCTCAGCCCGGCCAAAGTAGCTTTTCTCACCGGAAGAAGTTTCTTCCCGCATCTCATCTCCCACGCTTTTATGAGTGGGCTCCGCGAGGCGTTTACCTTCGCTGCGATCGCGAGTCTTATCGCGGCGGTGGCGTCCTGGTTGCGGGGTGGAAAGTACCACTACAACCCTGACGACGATCCCGACGCCGTTGTCGATACGTCAGCTGGGGTGGCAAACGACTCTGGCGGGGCCAAAGAAACGGCATTACCGACGCTCGCTTCGCTAGAGACCCTATCGATGCAACAGCGACTACCTTTCCGCCACCATGACTAACGTCAATTTCCCCACCTTTGCAAAACCGAGTCTCAAGTCAACCCTCGACGGGCTTGGTCCTTGGGCCCCGGTGGCACTCCCCCGGGCACAGGGAGTGCGCCGATTCAAGCTACTAGCGTGTATCGCAACTGTTAAGAAATTAGCCTGCTCAACTCCAAGAGGTAACCCCTGACGGCCGCCAACCTCAATGAAGACGCTGCTGGGAGGGCCTCGACGTGTGATAAGGACCTTCTCCGCATTGGTGTCGTGGCACGAATGGCCGGGGTTTCCGAACGTACCGTGCGCTATTACGAGGAGGTCGGGCTGGTATCGCCAGCGAAATATTCCTCGGGTGGTACACGACTCTTCAAAGAGAGTGACGTCGTTCGGGTACTTAGAATCAAAGAGCTCAAGTCGCTCATGGGCTTCGACCTCGATGAGATCAGAGCGATCCTCACCGCAGAGGATCGTCTTGGCGCCATGAAGGAACAGTATCGCGAAGGTGACGAATCTCTAAAGCGCGAGATTCACCAAGAGGCCCAAGTTACCATCGCGCAACTACGCGCCCAGGTGGCTGCGAAACTGCAACGGTTACAGGCTTTCCTCGACGAACTAGATTCGCGTTCGGAACGCCACGCGGAGAAACTTCGCAGAATGAACGCGAGCGCACACGAGATCCCTTCCTGACACCCGTGATGGATGTCCGAAGAACTCTCGGCGCACCATATCCAGAGCAGATCGTCTCATCTAGCAAAAGCGTTCCTCGCAGATCAGGAGTTCCGGCATCGGCCAAATACCCTTTCGAGGTCGGACTCCTAGACTTATGGGACTATGCGAGTACTCTCAGGAATTCAACCCACCGGACACGTGCACCTTGGCAACTACCTCGGAGCTATCCGCGGCTGGGTGGAGGATCAGCGCGCCTACGACTCGTTCTTCGCGCTCGTCGACCTTCACGCCATCACCGTCGACCAAGATCCCCAAGAACTCTTTTCGGCAACCCTGGAGCTCTATGCGACTCTCGTTGGGGCAGGACTGGACCCGGAAGTATCCACCATTTTCACCCAGAGTCAAGTAAATGAACACGCCGCGCTGGCGTGGCTTCTCGAGTGCACCGCCACCATCGGAGAACTCACCCGTATGACCCAATATAAGGACAAGGGGCGCGGGAGCCAGAGTGTTCGTGCTGGACTCTTCACCTACCCAGTGCTTATGGCGGCGGACATTCTTATCTACCAAGCTGAGCGAGTTCCAGTTGGCGAGGACCAAAAACAACACCTCGAGTTGACTCGCGATCTCGCCACGCGCTTTAATTACCGCTTCGGAAAGATCTTCACCATCCCAGAGCCCGCGATACCCAATGTTGCCGCCCGCGTCATGGATCTCCAGAATCCAACCAAAAAAATGTCAAAATCCACCGCTACCCCGCTGGGAATGATCTACGTACTTGATCAAGCCAGCGAGATAAAGCGAAAAATTTCCAAGGCCGTTACCGACACCGACAACAGCGTTCGCTACGATCCCGACTCCAAGCCAGGGGTGTCGAACTTGCTGGAGATCTTTGCCGGAGTCTCCGGGCAATCTCCCCAAACCATCGCCGCGGGCTACTCTTCATACGGCACGCTCAAGTCAGACCTCACCGAAGCTCTCGTAACAACGCTCGAGCCTATTGCGAAACGCACCCAAGACCTCCTCGCTGATCGGGGAGAGCTCGCCCGGCTCATGACCGAAGGCTCCGCGAAGGCTCGAACGGTCGCATCGACAACCTTGGACGCCGCAAAGGCGGCAATGGGTTTTGTAACCGCGTCAAGCCGGTTCTAGGAGAGTTACCCCTGAGACGTCTCCCAGCCCCACTCGGGCACCGCCGCAGCTAAATCGCCCCCTAGCCAAGCAGCCGGGTGCTTCGTGCTTATGGCTGGCGCGCCGACGCTGAGTTGCCTAGCTCGCGAGCGTGTCGCACTGCTGCGGCGCCTTGGTGATCTCCGATTGCGCTCAGCCCGGCAATAACACCTTCCACATCTTGTGGAGGGCGATTTTGGCTCATCTTTGACTTTGCCTCGATGCGACTTACCACAATTTCCACACCAACGATGGCACGCAGCATTGCGTCGATATAGTCATTAGGAGCATCGTCCACAGACCAGGGATGTTCGCGGCGATGCTCGTGTTTATCGGTCAGGCCTCGCACGTTTTGCTCCACCCATTCGGGATCGTCATGGACTTGGTAATCACCGTAAAGGTGAACGGTGAGGTAGTTCCAGGTAGGCACCACTTTGCCGTGCTCGGCCTTGGAGGGATAATATGATGGCGAGACGTAGGAGTCCGGCCCATGTACGACTACCAGCGCCTGGCGATCTGAATTCGGGCGCGCCTGGGGGTTGACTCGCGCAAGGTGCCCTCTTAGCACTCCGTGGCCTCCCAC
>JAKASN010000149.1 GCA_021819025.1 Actinomycetes bacterium
CGGGATGCGATGGTTAGTCTTTCGTGTTGTCCGAGAGCGAGAGAGGCGAACGGCGACGTTGTCAACTAAGCGATCTGTTGTGGTGTGCCGATGCGGGGATATCCGCGCCCCTGGTCTTGGTGCGAGGTGCGATGCCCATGTCGATGGGGTGGAGACATCCCGTCCTGGTAATATCGGAGCCGCGTGGCTCGTTTTTGACCTTTGGCGTCTCGTCTCTTGCCGAGCGACGCTTCGGACTTGGATCCATGGGGACACCAGAGACTTCAGGCGTTGGGGGCGCTCTTTTGGTGGCCTTGGGGGAAAGGCCCGATGCATCGCCCTCTTCGCCCTTTACAGAGCCGTGGCGGATTGCTGCGGTGATGCTGATGGTTTCTCCCAGAGGCGCTCTATCCCCAGGCCTACATGGGTGATGTTTGCCCCCAGCTCCCCGTGCTTGGGTAATGCGGTCGCAGTTGGGGCCAGCTGATGGCCTCGCTTTCCAACTGGGTCGCCGGGGCGCGTCCTCGGACGCTTCCCGCCGCAGTGGTGCCGGTGGTAGTTGCCAGCGCGGCTGCGCGGGCCATGGGACACTTTGTCTGGGATCGGGCCGCGCTGGCACTGGTAGTTTCCCTGGCGATTCAAGTCGCGACCAACTACGCCAATGATTATTCCGATGGCAAGCGAGGTACCGACGACGCGCGCGTGGGTCCGATGCGGCTCGTGGCGTCCAAGGCGGCATCGCCAAAGGCGGTTCTCTCTGCCGCGATGGGGTCTTTTGCCCTCGCGGGGGTGGCTGGAGTTATCCTGGCGATACTCAGTTCGCCCTATCTTTTGGTGGTGGGAGCCGCAGCGTTGTTGGCTGGCTGGTTCTATACCGGCGGCAAGCGCCCCTATGGATATCTCGGCTTGGGTGAACTCTTCGTCTTTGTGTTTTTCGGACTTGTGGCGGTGATGGGGACCTACTTTGTGCAAGTTGGTAGGATCGACCTCTTCTCGGCGGCTATCTCGATACCCGTGGGGTTTTTAGCGGTCGCCCTTTTGGTGATCAACAACTTGCGCGACATAGCCAACGACGCCAAGAGCGAAAAGATGACTCTCGCGGTGCGCCTTGGTGAGCACCGCACCAGGATGCTCTATGTCGCGCTGGTGGTGTTGGCGCCGCTAGGGTCATTGGCACTATTTGGGTGGCGACACTTTGCTGTCTTGGGTGTGGCGGCGCTGTACTTTGCTGTTAGGCCGATCCGGATGGTGAATTCTGGCAAGTCAGGGCGCGATCTCGTCGCGGTCTTGGCACTCACAGGTCGTTTACAGATAATCTTTGGGGTCCTGTTATCTCTGGGTATTTTGCTGTAGGTGGGCAAGGCCTTTAGCCTTGAATATGGAGGCGTGAACCCACCTGGGGCCGTAAGGGGCCTTGAGATATTACTAGAATGGTACGTTACCGCCACCGATTGTGGCAACGCAATCCGCGAGGCACCAGCTCAGTACAAAGATACGTTCATTTGGCTCGTCAGCGATGTTAAGCGGAGATGTGGTTTGGCAATGAGGATGGGAAAGTGGCTCGATCCGAACTTGAGCCGGATCGACGTGGACGGTTGTCATTTGGGTTAATCCCGAGTGCGCCCCCCAATCGGTGACAGTTGATGCTCGATAAGGAGAAGATGTGGGCAAGCGGGTTATAGTTCTGGGAGCGGATGGATATATCGGCTGGCCGATGGCGATGCATCTCTCCAAGCTCGGCTACGACGTAATGGCCATCGACAACGGTTCCCGGAGAGATTGGGATCTCGAGGGTGGCACCGAGAGCTTGGTACCCATCGCGACACCTGAGCGGCGCGTGGCGCTTTGGAAGGAACTCTCCTCGAACACGATAACTTGGCGTAACGTCGATTTGTGTGACTATGAGGCCCTCCATGCCGCAGTTGCCGAGTGGCACCCCGAGGCGATAGTGCACTTCGCCGAGCAGCGCAGTGCGCCATTCTCGATGATCTCGCGCGAGCATGCGGTACGCACCCAAGTAAACAACATCGCGGGAAACCTAAACCTTCTCTATGCCATCAAAGCTGTTGATCCCAGTATCCACTTAGTCAAGCTGGGCACCATGGGGGAGTATGGCACTCCCAACATCGACATCGAAGAGGGCTATATTACCATTGAGCACAATGGGCGCAGCGATACTCTCCCTTATCCGAAGCTGCCCCACAGCTTCTATCACCTCTCCAAAGTCGCGGACTCCCAAAACATCCACTTTGCATGTCGGGTGTGGAACTTTAGGGCCACCGACCTCAATCAAGGCGTGGTTTACGGCTCAGACACCCCCGAGACCTCGCTGCATCCCGATCTCGCGACACGCTTCGATTACGACTCGATTTGGGGTACGGCACTGAATCGCTTTACCATCCAGGCCGCGAGTGGCAACGACATCACCATCTACGGCAAAGGTGGACAGACGCGTGGCTATCTGGATCTACGCGACACCATGGCATGCATAACCATCGCCATCGAGAACCCCGCTGCTGCGGGCGAGTGCCGGATCTTCAACCAGTTCACCGAACAGTTCAACTTGAATGAGCTTGCTGACACTGTCTCTCGGGCTGCCATCGAGAAGGGCAAGAGCCCTCGGATTGTGCACCTGCAGAATCCTCGCATCGAAAAAGAGGAACACTACTATAACGCCAAGCACACTGCGCTGCTTGATCTCGGCCTTCAGCCGCACTACCTCTCCGATACCCTCATCACCTCGGTATTGGATGTCGTGGAGAACCATCTTGACCGGGTCGACCCGGTTCTTTTGGGCCAACCCAGCGTAACTTGGGCCAACGGCGGAAACGACGTATGGAACAAGTACTCGAACCCCGACCTGATTGCCAAGAACTCCGCCTCGGTAAATGCGGTAATCAATTCTCGTTAGGCATCTCTGAATCTCGGCGGGCCGGATGCGCCAAGATCGCGAAACGACTCCTTCTCGAGGGCCTGCAGGGAATCTCGCCCCACAGTGGTGCGAGAGCGCTGCGGATCGCCGCGACGGAGATCGCCTGGGCGTGGCACCATGGAGGACCGAGTTGTGCCGTTCTCGGCAATTTCGGCGGTGTTTGCTGGGGAAGGGCTCGGCCCATGTCGGCAAACCTTCGCCAGGTGCAGGGCGTGGCGAATGGGTGAACTTCCCGCCACAAAGCAGTGGGGTCGCTCGAGCTCCTCGATAAGACCCCTACCACCTCTGACTCGGAGAAGTTTTAGGGTGCTGATGAGGGTCTTTTGCTTGGCGGGGAGCCAAGCCAAGCTTTCGGCTTGGCTTTGATCGCGCGCTGATGCGCGTTGAGCTTCGCCTATCGACTCCCTATAGCATCGCCATCTTGGGTTGCTATAGCGTTAGCAGCGGGGATGGCGAGGCGGTCAACGATTCGCTCCGAGCTTGGTCGAGCAGACCAAAGCAGAGGAATATTGTTTGCGAGATTCTAAAACGCTCCATGGCGCCAATGGTGAGCAATGTTGTGGCGTTCGGGACACAGCCCTCGAAGAAGCGGCGGTTCGCATCTCACCGCGAGAATCGGGCCTCGGGCCTTTGGAGTGCTCTCGGGCGAAGCGTCGAGGGGCCATCTCGCCAGCGTTGATCATTGTCGGCCTTGATTGGAGGTACTCGTCGCTTTGCAGCGGCGAGAATCGTTGCTGCAGTTAGCTGATGGCGCACTCGTCAATGAACGCCGCGATCGCCTTGGCGGACCGATAAGGCGCCTCACCGATCACCCAATGGCCCGAGCCTTCAATTGCCAACGTCCTGAGATGCGCTCCGACTTCTTGGACAAGTTGGGATGAGATAGCGGCGAACTTTTCGTCTCGGGCTCCGTAGAGATAAAGTATCTCGCCGCTGAAGTTTGCCAAGGCCGACCTCATGTCGGCTTGGGTACCCAACGAAGTGCGTGCCATCGACTCAGCCAAGGCATGAGGGTCGTTGCTAAGCCGAGCGGCTAGGCCAGCGCGGGAGGGGTCTATCCCTCCAAAGATCGGCGAGGCTAGCCAGCGCATCAAGAAGTTCTCCAAGCCATTGCGGCTCGGATCCTTGTCAATTGCGGCGGCTAGTGCAAGGTCTGCCCCAAGTCGGTCGGAGCGCGCGACGGGGTCCGCGATGCCAGGATTTGATCCCATCACCACCAGCGCCGTGACAATTTCCGGATGGCGCGCCGCGAGGTGAAAGAGTATCCGCCCGCCAAGGGAATAGCCCACGAAGATTGACGGGCCGAACATCTCGGCGAGCACTTCGGCAGATTCTCTCAGATCCAGTACCAAGTGCGAGCTCTCGCCGTGACCAGGGAGATCCACCAAGATTACTGTTCTGTCGCATAAGTTGGCAAGAAGGCGCGCAAAGGGTGCCATTACCGCGCTGTTCTGGGTAAAGCCGTGCAGCAGCACGATTGCGTGGCGCCCCGTTGTTTGCACAGAGGAGCCGATTGGGTAGATTGTCTTAGTTGCGAGTTTGCGGCGTGGTTCCATGGTTACTTCCACGCTCGAAACTAGCGCCAAGAGAACGAAGGTGGATCTTGTTGGTGGATTTTGACGAGGCACGGGGCAATCAAGTCGTTGCGGCGACGATTGTGGACGAACTGTATCGCTGTGGCATTCGCCTCGCCACTATCTCGCCTGGTTCGCGCTCGACGCCCTTGGCGCTTGCCTTCTTGGCGCACGAGGGGATCGCTTGCCAAGTGATATTGGACGAGCGCAGCGCTGGCTACTTTGCCCTTGGCGCCGCAAAGGCGAGCGGCGTCCCTGCGGCGGTAGTGACCACTTCGGGCACTGCGGCAGTGGAACTGTCCGCTGCGGTCACCGAAGCTGCATATTCTCAAGTTCCCTTGCTAGTGCTGAGCGCAGATCGCCCCTTGGAGCTTTATCACACCGGCGCGCCCCAGACCATCGACCAGACAAGCCTCTACGGTGGCGCGCTCTTGCAGCGGCGCCTCATCGACGCCGGATCTCCCTCGAGCTGGAGTCGGTTGAGGGCTACGGTGGCGCGGGCGGTACTAGTCGCTTCGGGCCTGAATGGAGCGAGTGGCCCGGTGCAGCTCAACGTCTCGTTCCGCGAACCCCTCATTGACCCCGAGGTGACCTCTATTGTGCCTTTGCGGGGACGAGAGGATTCCCAAGCTTGGTATCGCAAGGTGGATCTCGCCGACCTGTGGGAAGTGAGGGATTTTGCGCTCGAACTGCTCTCGGCGGCGCGAGGATTGATCGTGGTGGGCGAAAGTATCCAACATGAGGCGGTGTTTGCCATCTCGGAGCTGCTGGGCTGGCCAACCATGGTCGATCCCCGCTCCGGTTTGGCGCGTCGGAGCCGGTATGCCCTTAGCTATCAGGATGCCTTCTTGAGGCTTCCCGAAATTCTCGATGGCCTCACGCCGGAGGTGGTGCTATATTTCGGCAAGCCACAGGCGTCGCGGGTGTTGAGCGAGTTCCTCGCAAGGGTTGCCGATCCAGCTCTCAAGGATGCGGCACGCATCTACCGCGGCGGCGACGGCGCCGCAGATCCCGAAGGACTCGCCACGGGCTTGATCGTCGGGCCACTTGAGCGTCTCGTCGCGGCACTGACCGAAGCCGAGTTGGAGGGCGCTCTCGGAGTCGAAGAGGATTTCGTCTCTCGCTATCTGCGCCTTGATCATCTTTGCGATAGCGAAGTTCGCAGCGCCGAGCGCGAAGGTAGCTTAGGCGTCGAGATACAAAGCCTAAGGAGCGTTGTCGGCGCGCTGACTTCCAAG
>JAKASN010000150.1 GCA_021819025.1 Actinomycetes bacterium
CGATCTCGCCCTTTCCTGAGCCCGTGCCAGCACCGGGAGATAGTCTTCGAGCACCACCTCGGGAGCACCCAAGATCCACGTTCCGTGGCCCGCGAAGGTGGCCGCACTCCATTTCGTCGCTGATGAGAAAGCTACCGAACCGACCCGCTGCCACGCATCAGAGGGGGTGAAACGGGACGCCAGTGCGGCGAGAGTGGCGTTAGGGGCCTCCTGGTTGCAAAGGGCGCGCAGCGCCGCTTCAATATCGAGGTCCGGCGCCTCGGCTAACAACTCTTCGAAGTTGATGCTGCCGTCGGTAAGGGTCCCCGTCTTATCGAAACAAACCACGTCCACTCGAGCAAGTCCCTCCACTGCTGCAAGCTCGCGTACTATGACCTTCTTCCTGGCAAGTTTGAGCACCGCAACACCGAAGGCAATGCTGGTGAGAAGAACCAAGCCTTGGGGAACCATGCCGACCAATGCCGCCACCACTCCGGCCACCGAAGCCCGCTCCAGTCCACCCGAGCGAAACTGGCTAACCAGCAAGAGGACCGCTACCACCGGCAGCGCCCACGTCACATAACGCAATATCTGATTAATTCCTCTCATCAACTCCGAGGGAGTCACTGCGAACTGGCGGGCTTGGCGTGCGAGCCCTCTTGCATACGAGTTGTGACCGACTGCGGTTACTTGATAACGACCGGTCCCCGCCACCACGAAGCTCCCCGAGAGCACCGGCTCTCCAGAGTGCTTCTCCATCGGTTGGGACTCACCACTGAGCAAGGACTCATCGATCTGTAATCCCTCAGACTGCGACACGATTCCATCAGCGGAAACCTGATCACCACTGTGGAGCACAATGAGGTCGTCAAGGACGACACCTTCGACCGGGATGTCTTGCACCACTCCATCGCGCAAAGCCCGCGCCCTAGGGGCATTAAGCACCGCGAGCCGATCTAGGGTTCGCTTGGTCTTTAGCTCTTGGACGATTCCAATCGAGGAATTTATTACTGCAACGATGCCAAAGAGGGCGTCCTGGAAAACACCGGTGGTGAGTATTGCGACAAACAGCACGCCAAGGATGAAATTGAAACGGGTAAGGGTGTTGGATCTGACGATTTCGGCGACGGACTTACTCGGAGCTTCGGCGGCGGCGTTGCCAAGGCCATTCTTGACGCGCTCAGACACCTCATCGGAGTTCAGGCCTTCAGGACGAACCGGCTCGCGTAGCGGAACCCCAATGCCGTTGCCTAAGAGGCGAAGAAGCGGTGCCTCCTCTGGAAAACCCAGCGTGGGGTTCTCAGCGCTCGCCATCTATCATCAAGTTCGCGCCAGGGCTGCCATTGCGTCATTTTATCGTTCTTGGGCGACACCCAGGTATCGTTTTCGCACATCTGCTCGCTGCCCAACGCTCCCGTGGGCGCGGAGAACAACCCATGAGCTCCCAATTTGGGCCGGGATTTTCCGCGCATCGGCAAGACCTCAATCAACCTCAATGGGGTTGGGACAAATAACGATGACGCTCTTTCGATAACGCACCAAAGGTCGTCAGTTACGAAGTTCAGTAACTTTCGGAATCGTCGTCGCTTCTGCGGTCTTTGACACTAAAGCAGCCATTGCCGACCTGCATTCCAACCAGAAGAGAACTTCTCGGGACTTATCGCTCGTGTGCAGGGCTGATCGGCTTACGGAGGGACCTCCCCCAAGACACCCGGAGCAACGGCTTTTACGCGGCCCTGACTAAAACGCATTCGAAGCTGCCTGAAGTGGCTCAGCTACGCTTTGGAGAGGGGTCGCGCCACTGCACAATAAGGAGTTTGCGCGCATGGCACCCCGGCGCGCTGAGCCGACCTAAAGAGGAAGTCGCGAGAGAGAAGCCGTAATGAGAAAATGGAGCACTCCAGAGATCCTCAAAGCCCTCAGGTCACTTGATGAAGCCGTCCTAGCGGATGAGTTCGTTGACCTTCGGACAGAGGAATACCGGCTCCTTCGCTATCCAGAGCGACTCCTTTCACCAACACTGCCACCAGCTCAGGTCGTGTGGTCAAATACCTTGAGATCACTCGACTTGGTGTTCGAGGAGGTTGCATCCGAGGTTAAGCAATGGGGACTCGATGCCATCCATTGGTGGGTCTCGAGCGCTACGCATCCCCTCGATACCGAGGCGTATTTACGAGCTCATGGCGGGGTCTTGAGCGACTCCTATCAGGTCTTGGCCCGTGAACTTGGAGACGACGCACCGGAGAATTCCCGCTCCACCGAGATCAACGTCGAACTGGTTTCAGATGAGCGTTCCCTCCGCGATGCCATTGCCGTCGAGACTCGAGGTTGGGGTAGATCGTTGCCAGACGAGCAGGCGATAAGTGTTCGCCTCACCGAGACTCTCGACAATCTCCAAACGTCCGGCGAGTTTCATTTCGTGGCGTATTTAGCCGGAAGCCCGGCCGCGACCGCCTCCTGCAGAATCAACGGCGAATTAGCCAGGCTGTACGGGGCGATCACCTTGCCAGAGTTTCGATCACATGGCTGTTATAGCGCCGTGCTCTCCTCCCGTTTATGTCAAGCTCGTGATCTTGGTGCAAAAGTCGCGGTGACACGAGGACGGCCGAGCACGTCCGGTCCCATCTTGGCAAAAGCTGGCTTTATAGTCCACGACGTGGAAAACTGTTACCGCCTCTCCATCTATTGAATGCCTTCGCGCCGAGGCCATCATCTCTAAGCGCACCGGACTACTCGCAACTTGCAAAGGGCTCACACGAGTAGCCGGGATTTGCGCCAAAGATCGCATTGTTCCTCGACTTCGCACCTCTAGGCGTTCGTCGTGTCAGGCCCCTCGATTGCCAGAAGCTTCACCCCGGGTGCAATGGCCAAATACTCAGCCAGCTCTATGGCCACATCGACGCTCTCATGGAAAGGATCCCCGTCACCAAAGTGCGACAACTCCCGGCGAGGTGATAAAAAACTCCTCAACGCGACTTGACGAGGAGTGTGCCTTTCGGCGACCTCAGCACCTAGCCACGCTAGCGAAGAATCAGCCCTTCCTCTACGAGTTGATACTGCTCCTGTCGCACCGTCAGACGGCCACCGTCAAGGGGGTCGGAGAGATGAAACTCGTTGGGAAGGCCTTGGACCGGGATCAGCCGATGACACTTTTTATCGCCTCCGAGGAATCCTCCCTTGGTGCGATGTGAAAAAGAGAGAGGAGAGGTGCTAAATCCGAGTGACGACCGTCGGAACTATCTTGACTTCGAAGTTGAGTGAGTTGGAAACGAAACACTTGGTGTGAGCATCACGGTGGAGTTGAGTAGCGAGTGCGCTATCAGAGCCAGGTGTAACCGTAACGCTGGGCCGTAGCACTACCTCGGTAAAGTACCCACCCCCGTTTACGTCTAGGGTCAATACACCCTGGGCGTGGTCTTCATAGGACGTCACGCAAACGCCAGCATCCGCACAAAGGTGAAGGTACCAGAGCTGATGGCACGCCGAAATCGACGAAACCAAGAGTTCTTCGGGATTCCAGCGTGCCGGGTCGCCGTGGAAAGCCCCGTCAGCCGATCCCCGGATCGGCGTTTTGGAAGTCGCCGAAATTAGGTGATCTCGCCGATACGAGAGGTAGTCGCTGGTCCCTCGACCATCATTTCCTGTCCATTCAAGAACAACGCGGTAGGTATGCACCCGCTCGGCCATTCTGAAGTACCTCCGGTTCCCGGGAGCTCCCAAGATGAGAACCTTGGAGATCGCCGTTATTTTAAATCACGGTGAAAAACACTCCGACTAGGAGATCCCTTGGGGGAGAATCGCTTCGATGAGATGGGGTCCGGGCTCTGCAAAGGCATGCTGCAATTGCGCCACAAGCTCTTCTCCACTGGTCACGGTGACCCCGGGCACTCCGAATCCCCGCGAAACCGAGGCAAAGTCGATTTGAGGCGGGAAGAGTTGCAGCATAGAGCGGGCTCTCGGGCCACCCGGTTCAGCGCCGACGCGATCCAGCTCCATCTCCAGGATGGCATAGCTCTTGTTGTTGAGAATTACTGTCGTGACATCAAGCTTCTCGCGCGCCTGGGTCCATAGTGACTGAATGGTGTACATCGCGGATCCATCGGCCTGAATGTTGACGACCTTGGACCCTGGCGAAGCGATCGCCGCACCGGTGGCAAGAGGCATGCCTTGACCAATCGCCCCCCCGGTAAGAGTCAACCAACGGTGCGCAGGCGCTCCCGCCGTGGCAGCCGGAGCCATGACCCCCACGGTAATGCTCTCATCGGAGACTATCGCGCCTTCAGGCAAAAGCGCCCCGATTGCTGCGGCAACCGCCGATCCGGTAAGGGGACCACTGGGCAACGCCGGGCGCAGCGCAGCCTGAAGCGTTGGTTCGATACCACCGACCCCGAGCAACTCGACGAGTTGTTCCAAGATCGCTTCGCTATCCTCGTCGAGACCCGCGAGCACCATTACCTCGGCATCTTCGGGGGCATACCGACTTGGCTTTGACGGGTAGGCGAAAAAAGCCACGGGATCCTCTGCCCCAACCAAAATGAGGCGCTTGGTACCCCCAAGCTGCATCATCGCGTACTCGCCCAAATAAGCCAAACGATCGATGGGAGGGATTCCCGCTCCACGATGTAGTACCGCCGGAAACGATTCACAAAGCATTTTTGCCCCAAAGGCATTCGCGAGACGGCTCGCCGCGACGAGTCCCGCTTTGGTGAGTGCACTCCCGCCAAGAAAGAGCGTGCAGCTATCGCCACCGCGCAACGCCGCCGCGGCAGCTCTCAAGCGAAGGTCCGCATCGGTTTCGCGCGGGGTGGATTCTTGATTTGGAGAAGTGGTGGAGACGGGGGAGATCGAGTCGATACCCTCGCTCCAGGTTAGATCCGCCGGAACGATGATTGTGGCAACTCCGCACGGCCGCATCACTGCGGCCCTATACGCGGCGACGGTATCATCGACCAGCTCAGCAAGCTTTTCAGAGGTTCTCACAAACTTAGAGACCGAGCCAGCAACTCCAGCGATATCCAAAGATAGCGGTGGATTGTAAGCGCGATGGTAGGTGGCATGCTCACCAATGACATTAATCATCGGAGTATGCGCCTTCTTGGCGTTATGAAGGTTGGCAATGCCGTTTCCCAGTCCCGGGCCGAGGTGCAAAAGTGTCGCTGCAGGCTTGCCGGAGATCCGCGCGTAGCCATCGGCAGCGCCGGTGGCGACACCCTCGAAGAGAGCCAGCACCGCACGCAGCTCGGGAACGGCATCTAAGGCCGCAACAAAGTGCATCTCCGAAGTGCCAGGGTTGGTAAAGCAAACTTCCACACCGAGACTAGCCAAGGTGCGTATCAGTGCTTGGGCGCCGTTCATCAGAGTACCTTTCCAGGGTTGAGGATTCCCGCTGGATCGAAGGCGGCTTTAATGCGCCGCATCAGCTCCAGTTTCTGAGGATCTTCGAGTTCGATCAAATACTTGCGCTTCTCACTTCCGATGCCATGCTCAGCGGAAATCGATCCTCCCAGAGCGAGACCGTAGTTGAGCATCTCGCGAATGACCTCAAATCTCTTGATCTCGTCGGGCTGGAAGATCGAAAAGTGTACGTTGCCATCACCGACATGACCAGCCGCAGAGATGAAACTCCCCGAATCGGCGGCAATTCTGGCGACCTTATCGAGATAGAGAGGGATCTCTCCTCGCGGCACCACCACGTCGACGAGGTCGTTGGCGCCCAAGCTTTTGCTCACCCAGAAGGCGCTC
>JAKASN010000151.1 GCA_021819025.1 Actinomycetes bacterium
GAGAGTGCCATCTAAATTGCGTACCAGGATATCGCCGGTGTGGAGCCATCCTCCTGCGAATGCCTCGGCGGTGGCGGCGGGATCATCCATGTACCCGCTCATCACGCTCGGCCCTCGCACCAGGCACTCGCCGGGTACCCCTACCGGCGCTTCGCCAAGGTCGTCGTCGGCGATGCGGATCTCCATGAGCGGGCTGGGGATCTTGCGCATGCTGGGAGTCTCACCAGGCGATGAGATGCCATGTGCGATGAGATAGCTCGCCTCGGTCTGGCCAAAAGCGTCGTAAAAGTCGATATCGCAGGCGGTGGTGAGCTCGGTCACAACGTTGGGCATCATATTGGCATACCCGATGGCAAATCTCATGCTGGAGAGGTCGAACTCCCCGCGCCGGGGGTGGTGGAGAAAGTCGGTGATCACTCCGGGCAAGAGCAAGGTCCAGGTAAGGCGATCTCGCTCGATGAGCGAAAACATCGTCTCGGGGTCGGCTTTTCGCAGCGTGGCGTAAGTCCCTCCGGTAAGCAGGGTGGCATAGAGGGACTCATCCCCGCCGCAGTGATAGAGAGGGAGCCAGCCGATGAAGCCATCGTCGGGGGTCAAGGAGAACCACTGCGCCAGTCGGATCGCGCGAATCGCGGCAGCCCCTTGGCTGATCATCGCTCCTTTGGGGCGTCCGGTGGTACCACTGGTGTAGAGCACGTTATGAATGTCAGTGTCGCTGATCTCCACTGGAGGCGGGGTGGGATTCGCCTCTTCGAGGAGTGCGCGATAGTCGAGATATCCATCGATTGGTCCGTCAAAAGTGATCCGGTGGGCAAGTGACTTCACCTCTGAGAGGGCGCCAAGCGAGCCAAGCAGCCCTCCCGAGACGATGATCGCCTTGGGCGATCCGGCGCGGACACACCAAGCGATCTCTTCGGGATGGAATCTGATGTTTAGAGTGAGCGCGATGGCCCCGAGCGAGGCGAGAGCGGCATAAGTCTGCACGTACTCGATGCGGGTCTCTGAGAGTATCGCCACCTTATCCCCTTTGCGCACCCCGAGGGCCCAAAGCGCGGCCGCCAAGCGTGCCGAGCTCTCCCCAAGGGCTCCATAGCTGAGGCTCTCGCTCTCGGAGGTAACGGCCCGGCGCTCGGAGAAGATGCGAAAGCTCCGGCTAAAGAGGCTATTTAGGGTGATCTGTGACCCTTGGCGGGCAGCTTCATCCATCGCCGGGTTCCTCAAGGAGAAGATGGCTGGGAATCTCCACGTAGCGGGAGCGGATGTACTCGCCTAATCCCTTGGCCTGGGGATCGAGGCGAGTCGAAGAGGCCACACCCTCACCGAGGAGCCCCACCACCACAAAGTTGATCGCCAAGAGATTTGCCAGTTCATAGCGCCGGATCTCAAGTTCAGCTGCTTCGGGGAGGAGCTTTCTCAAGGTCTCGACATCGAGATAGCTCTTTAGCCACGCAAAGGAGTTTTCCTCGCGCGCCCAGATTCCCACGTTGGCGTTGCCGCCCTTGTCGCCCGAGCGAGCGCCGCAGAGCCTCCCCAGCGGAGCGAAGCGGGTGGGGACTTCGCCAAGGGGCGGGTAGTCAATTGGCGCTTTAGCGGGAAGTTCTTCTCGGGATTGCTGCGGCGATCTCGCCACGACGACGCGTCGGCCATCGCCGAACACCACGGCATGGGTGATGAGAGATGCGGGAATCAGCGTCGGCCAGTAGACGCCATAGGCGCTTTCGGAGGTCGGCGTGGAGGTGGTGTGAAAGCCGGGATAGCCACCTAAGGCGAGTTCGAGCACCGCATTGGAAAAGGTCCGCCCCACTTTGGCGGGATCGGAATCCTTGACGGTGATGCGAAGATGCGCGGTGGCGAGCTCATTGCTCGCGGCGTCTTCGCGGTCAAAGCGGATGAGCTGTACGTCCACCTCGCCAAAGCTATCTTTGGAACCCAAGATGGAAAAGAGCTCTTCTTCAGCCCAGGCGGCTTTTTTCTCGATATCGAGTCCGGTAAGCACCATGGTCATGGTGTTGCGGTACCCACCGAAGTAATTGAGAGCCACCTTGAGATCTTGTGGCGGAGCGCTGCCACGAGTCCCAGCGACTTGAACCCGGTTGCTATCCAATTGGGTGAGCTCGATAGTGTCAAAGTGGGCCACCACGTCTGGATTGAGATAGCCCGGTTCGGCGATCTCATAGAGGAGCTGTGCGGTGACGGTTCCCACCGAAACCAAGCCCCCGGTATCTTGGTGCTTGGTGATCACCGCTGAGCCATCAGCTGCGACCTCGGCAATGGGAAAGCCCGGATAGCGGCGGTCGGTGACCTCATCCAAGAAGGAGTAGTTGCCACCGGTAGCCTGAGGGCCGCATTCAATGATGTGTCCCGCGACGACCGCGCCCGCGAGAGCGTCGTAGTCGTCGGATGCCCAGTTGTGCCAGTAGGCGGCGGGGCCGACTACCAAGGAGGCATCGGTTACCCTCCCGCAGATTACGATGTCGGCGCCGCCCTTGAGAGCCTCGACGATTCCCCAAGCTCCCAGGTAGGCATTTGCGGTTATCGCCGAAACCTTGGCATCTTGGAGAGAAACTCCGGTGTCGAGATTGGCGAAGCGATGTCCGGTTTCGAGCAGCTCGGGGACCCGGGATGTGATGTCGTCTCCCTCGATGTGGGCGACTTGGAGGCTAAGGCCGAGCCGCACGACCAGAGCACGAATCTCTTGTGCTAAACCAGCGGGATTGAGTCCTCCGGCGTTGCTCACCACCTTGATGCCGCGATCGGCACAGCTTGTGAGGACTTGTTCCATCTGGGTGAGAAAAGTTCTCGCGTACCCGGCTTTGGGGTCCTTCTGTCGCGCCTTCCAAAGGATGAGCATGGTGAGCTCGGCGAGGTAGTCGCCGGTGAGAAAGTCGATGGGGCCCCCTTCGACCATCTCTTTGGCCGCCAGAAGGCGATCTCCGTAGAATCCCGAGCAGTTCGCGATGCGAACCGCACGCTGTGTGGTCATTGCGGACCTCCTTTTTTCGCGTCTGAGGATTTCGCCTCGCGCCCCGGGCCCGGGGCACCGGCATAGGCTTGGGCGATGTGCATCCATTCGCTTGCCGCTTCGCCACTTAGGACGATCTCGGTGTCGGCGAGGTTGCGGCGCTGGGTGACCACGAGGCAGAACTCTAGTGCACTGGCACGAACCACTTCCGATGCGCCATCAGGACCGAAGTTCCAAGTGGAACCATCGGGGGCAAGGAGTTCCACACGTACGGGTACCTCGGGGACCCCGCGATCGTGCAAGGAGTAGGAAAAGCTCCTGGTGTTGTAGCCGAGATGGGCGATGTGACGGAGGCGATTGCTGGCCAGCACCGCAATTTCCAGGGTGTCAGCGATGTCCACCCCATGGGCCCAGGTCTCCATGAGGCGCGCGGTGAGAGAACTTGCCGCACTCATATCCGGACCATACCATCTGAGCCGATGCCGCGCATCGACGCCGGCAAATGAAGCCACCATGGCAGCCCGGGCGTCTTTGAACCATGCCAGGAGTTTGGCTGGTGCGACATCGCGGTAGCGCTTGGCGATCTCATCGGGAAATGAGTCCCCATAGACGCTTAGTGCCGCGGCGTCGGCGCGGAACTGCTCGGGATCGCGTAGGGATAAAAGCGCCGCCTCGTCGAAGTAGGCGAGATGGCTAACCTGGTCGCGGATCGCCCAACCCACCGCTGGGGTGGGCAGATCCCAGGACGCATCCTCAAGCGGCGCGAGCATCGCTACCACCACTTCGGTCTCGGCGACGAGATCTTCCAAGAGCGCGTTGATGTCGATGGCCATTACTTTCCACTCCAGTGCGGTCGGCGCTTCTCACTGAAGGCGCGCGGTCCCTCTTTCGCATCGGCGCTGAGATAGACCGGAGCCCAGATGCGTTCCGCCTCTTGGAAAGCTTCGCCAAGGGGCATCTCGGCGATGAGGCGCGCGGTGCGCTTTGCCGCGATCACCGAGAGCGGGGCATTGGCGGCAATGGTCTCGGCGAGTTGCTGGGCGGCCTCTTTTAGATCCTGCCCCGGGACGACTTTGTTCACCAAGCCGAGTTCGTAAGCTCGGCTTGCGCTGATGGGTTCCCCGGTGACGAGGATCTCCATCGCCACCTTGGGCGGTATCAGCCAGGAAAGCGGTGCCGCCCAAGGTGAGCCCCGCCCCACCTTGACTTCGGTGATGGCGAATCGGGCACTTTCTGCCGCGACAACCAGGTCGCAGTTTTGCGCGAGGAGAAAGCCGCCCGCGTAGGCGACCCCATTTACCGCGGCGATAATCACTTTGTCGCTATGGATGTTTCGCCCCAGTTGGGGGACGAAGTCGACCGGGGGAATCTCCAGTGCGGTCTCGGCCATCTCTACGAGGTCCCCGCCCGCGCAAAAGGCCTTCTCTCCGGCGCCGGTGAGCACGAGTACCCGAGCGGCTTCATCGTCGTTGAAGCGCCGGAAGCCCTCGAAGAGGCCCTCGCGGACGGCTTTGTTGAGGGCGTTGCGCGCTTCGGGGCGGTTGATGGTGAGCCAAGCCACTTCCCCATGCAGTTCGTATGTGGTGGCGCCGTTCATATCAACTCCTCCATTACCGCGAGCACGAAGCCGACGTCCACGGCTTGGCCGGCCGCGACGCGCACTTCGTTGATGAGGCCATCTGCCGGGGCCCGCACGGTGTGTTCCATCTTCATCGCTTCGAGCACCACCACCGCATCACCCGCCGCTATCGCGTCCCCAGCTGCGGCGAGGACCCGTAGCACCGTCCCTGGCATCGGCGCGAGCAGCGATCCGGGAGCGTCTCGCGAGTCGGGTTCGGGGAATCGTGGCACCTCGTACAAGAGAGATGAACCCAGCGAACTATCGAGATAGCAGCTCCTGGCGACTTGTTCGATCTCGATGCGATGCCTAATCCCGCCAACAGCGAGATCCACCAGCGTCTCGCTCGCTGAATAGAGCACTAGTTCGCCTAGGGACACCCCGTCCACGGCCGCCTCGAGGCCCCTGCGGCCAAAGCGATAGGAAACCTCGAGTTCGACGTCATGGCTCGCCCAACGTTGCCGCTGCGGGCCACCTTCCACGTTGCGCCAGCCCGAGGGGATACTCGCAAGCACTTTGGCGCTGCTCCTGCGGCGCGCCTGGGCAGCAAGTGTCGCCGCTAGGGCGTGGATGGGGACCATCTCGGCTCGATGTCGGGCCGCGATGAGATCGGCGGGATCGTGGCGGGGGAGATATCCGGTGTCAATAGCCCCGGCGGCAAAGTCGTCTTCGCGCAAGATCGCCACGAGAAGGTCGCGGTTGCTGGTTACGCCGTGGATTTTTGCTTCGGATAGTGCCCGGGCGAGCAGGCGTCGCGCTTCGTCTCGGGTGGGGGCGTGAGCGATGACTTTGGCGAGCATCGGGTCGTAGAAGATATCCACCTTGGAGCCGCTCGCCACCCCGGCGTCCACCCGCAACCCCGCGAGGGCAGGAATCTCAAATCTCGCCAGAGTGCCGGTGGCGGGAAGGAATCCCGCCGCGACGTCTTCGGCATAGAGGCGGGCCTCGATAGCCCAGCCGGTGATCGAAGCGTCGAGGACCTCAGGGGGCAAGGGCTTGCCTTCTGCCACCTGGAGTTGCAATGCCACCAGGTCGAGGCCGGTCACCGCTTCGGTGACCGGGTGTTCGACTTGGAGGCGAGTGTTGACCTCGAGAAAGAAGAAGCGCCTGTCTGAGCCCATCAC
>JAKASN010000152.1 GCA_021819025.1 Actinomycetes bacterium
GCGACCGAAGATCTTCTCTAGCGCACTCTCGAGTTCCACCCGACCCTCAAAGTCGCCAGCGGCAAGGGCAATCTTGGCCGAGAGAGCCACCACAAAAAGATCACCGGAATCAAGCTTCAATCCCGTGGCGAACTCGTCGGAAATCCTCGCTTGGATGTCGTCGCCGTCAACAATTATTTCGATCAGCCGATCAGGCGTGAAAGGAGGCAACCCGCAACATGCGATTCGCTCGAGCAACCCTCCAACGCGATCAGGATCAATATTAAAAAGCCGGGAGATCTCTGCAGTAGTGGTGGATGGGTTGCGATATAGCCAAGGCAGCATGGTCATCACTCGCCGGAACTGCACCAGAGTAGTGTCTTGCCCCTTGCGCGTTTCGGCACTTGAATTAAAATCACCGCTTACGAGAGGAAACGCATCTCGCCCGAAGTCCGATAGTCTCCGAGCCGCAGCGACGGCAGTCTCCTGGCTGGCCATAGAACGTGCCACCCAACCACGGATGCGCTCTTTGATGGTGGCAGGTTCTCTCACCTCAAGGACCTCGGAAAACTCCACTACTACTTTGACGAAACTCTCGAAACTCCCAACTTCGACTTTTCCGACCAGCATCGCGCCATCTTGGACCAAGTCCGCCAGTGCTGGCAACGTTCCCCCGACAACATCGCGCAACTCAGAGCGAAAACTGAGCACAACCTCCAAAAGATCTCCTTCTGGGATCGCGGCCCTGGTCTCGGGAATCACTTCTGATATCACTAGATCTGTGGGGGGCGTGCACGATTTGCCAAGAGCGGTCAAAGAGCCTTGGATGAAGTCGACCCGGAAGCTCTTGGTGATCTCTGAATCTTCTTCGCGTCCCACCAAGTACCAATTGCCCCAGCGAAACACGATGCCATAAGGGCAAAGAGTTCTGGCTTTATCGTGATAAGCGAACGAAACTTTCATGTTGCGATGCAGAGCTCCAAAGAGTTCCGAGATCAAAGGAACCTTCGGTAAGTTTGCCAAGGCGGCAACTTCCCCATCGAACATGCAGCCAATCTTGGTCGCAGAGTCCAGTGCAGCATCAGGACCAAAACGCACTGAAGCCATTGCGCCTGCGAGGGCGAGCGCCTCCATCGGAGTGAGAGACGGAGCGAGATCAACACCTTCGCGGGAATCGACAATGTAAGCATCAGTTGTGCCGGATAGGTCACGTGTGGTAACAATCGGGAGCCCCAGCGAACGCAGATCCCTCTTGGCGCGCTCAAATGCCTGGCGACGAGCGTCAAAGGAAGTCGGGAAGCCACCGAGCTCCCGCGTAATCTCCTCCAACGTCATCGGCTGTCGCGCGTTGGCCAACATCAGGTAAAGGTTCAGCAACCTTGAGAGCGAATCGGTAGTAGTAGCCATCGGATTATGATGCTACCAACGTTCGCCCTGGGAGCGCGGCTCTGGGTATGATTCACTCAGCACGCATCCCAAAGTTCGCTTCGCGTGTCCGCTTGCTATTGTCTCCCGACCAGATCGCGACATAGAAGCGCACCTCAAAGGAGATTAAAAAAGCCCGGCACCGTTCACGCCACTTTGGAACAGATTTGTAATAACTTTGAGGTATGAGGCTTGCGCCGGTTGCATCCAAGGGGAATCTATGATCGCGATGCCAGCACCACTGGCATTCGACTTCCATCTCGTTGCGACTGCGACGGCCGTCGTTTCTGCGCTCGTATATCCCCTGGCACTAAGATTGGCGTGGCAGCACCGATCGCGGCGGCATCGCATCAATTCGACGGGCAGCACCGGCAAAGCTTCGCTCTTCAGCGGCTTTCACCACGTGCCAAGCCGCAAGATTGCCAGTTTCTACTGCGGCCTAGTCGTCTCATTCCTCGCGGTGAGTTGGCCTTTGGGTGACCTGGCGCGAAAGTACTCGCTCCTGGCATACCTCGTTTCGAACTCGATACTGATCCTTGCGGGAACTCCGTTGGTTCTCACGGGCTTTCCCAAGTGGTTCTACGCCGAGATCACCAGGGGTCGCCGCACCGACGCTTTCTTGCGTCATATCACCCGTCCGCTACCTTCGACGATCGTCTTTAGCGCCGCAGTAATTCTCAGCATGATCCCCGCGGTGGTGCAGCTCGCCACAGCAAATACCGTCGCCTGGGACCTCCTCCACTTAGGCGTTGTCGCTGCCGCAACTTTGATGTGGATTACTGCCCTCAACCTGCTTCCGGGACTCCGCGGTCTCTCTGCATTTGGACGAGTCGCCTTTCTCTTTGTGCAGTCACTGCTGCCGACCTTTCCCGCAATCGTGCTGATCTTTGCGCGACACTCTATGTATCACCCCTACTTGTTGCACGCGCGCCAACTCGGCATAGGACCTGTCACCGATCAAGAACTCGCGGGCGGGGTAATCAAAGTGATTTCGATTGTGGTCTTCTGGTCGGTAGCTGCGGTCATTCTCGCCCGCGCCAGCCGCGACGAGGAACTCGGCATTGATCCCCAAGAATTGACCTGGGATGATGTGGAGCGCGAATTCCAGCGCTCGCATCCGAGAGAGAACTTTAGCTCCCAGCAGTAACTAGATCACCTTAACGCCGATGGGCAGCTATTGGGTTCGGAGAGACACCCTACGGCAACTAAGCTGATCATACGAGCGCTGCCTGCCCAATGTGCGGGCCTTCTCATAATCCCCTGACGCTTACTGGAGCCCTTTCTTGCCAAGTAGAATTGATCTGCGAAACATTGCCATAATTGCCCACGTCGACCATGGCAAAACCACTCTGGTGGATGCGATGCTTCGCCAGTCTGGCGCATTCAGCGAGCGCACCGAACCCACCGACCGTGTGATGGACTCCATGGATCTCGAGAGGGAAAAAGGTATCACTATCCTCGCCAAGCAAACGGCAATAACTTATGGCGTAACCAAAATCAATATTGTCGATACTCCCGGACACGCGGACTTCGGCGGCGAGGTGGAACGAGCTCTCGCCATGGTTGACGGAGTCTTGCTTCTCGTGGATGCCGCAGAAGGTCCACTCCCTCAAACGAGATTCGTACTGCGCAAGGCCCTCGCTAAGCATCTCCCCATGATCTTGATTCTCAACAAGGTTGACCGTCCCGACGCGCGAGTAAAAGAAGTACTCGACGAGGTGTATGAACTCTTCCTTGACCTCGACGCCACGGAGAAGCAGATCGAATTCCCCATCATTTACGCAAGCGGCAAACACGGTTGGGCTACCGCCGAGCCAGATACCATCGGCGAGAACCTCATCCCATTATTCGAAGCCATCGTGGAACACGTCCCACCGCCCTATTTTGACTCTGCTACCGATCTCCAAGCACTGGTAACCAACATCGACGCCAGCCCCTATTTGGGACGTCTCGCGATATGCCGGGTCATGAACGGGAGAATGAGAAAGGGCGAGACCGTCACCTGGTGCAGGCGCGACGGTTCCATGCAGCGAGCAAAGATCTCGGAAATGTTCATAACTAGCGCTTTGGAGCGAGCTCCAGCCGAAGAGGCGGGCCCCGGTGAAATTGTCGCCATCGCAGGCTTCTCCGACATCACCATTGGGGAAACTCTTGCCAACCTGGACAATCCCGTTGCTCTGCCGCTTCTCACGGTGGACGAACCATCCATCTCGATGACCATTGGCGTAAACACCTCCCCGTTGGCGGGTCGCGAAGGCA
Organism: Actinomycetes bacterium; assembly: GCA_021819025.1. Classification (GTDB taxonomy): domain Bacteria; phylum Actinomycetota; class Acidimicrobiia; order Acidimicrobiales; family Acidimicrobiaceae; genus Acidithrix. Next base: position 3,664 of record JAKASN010000152.1, read on the forward strand.
ACAAGGTAACGGCGCGTCTCATCAAAAGTCGTCTCGACCAAGAACTAGTAGGCAACGTCTCATTGCGAGTTCTCAACACCGAGCGGCCCGATACCTGGGAAGTTCAGGGCCGTGGCGAACTCGCTCTCGCAATATTGATTGAGATGATGCGTCGCGAGGGATTTGAGCTAACGGTTGGGAAACCTCAGGTCATTACTAAAGAGATCGACGGCAGGGTCTCCGAGCCCGTCGAACTCCTTGAGATCGACGCTCCCGAAGAGCACCTTGGAGCGCTTACCCAGATCCTCGCGACGCGCAAGGCCACCTTGTCCGAGATGGTAAACCATGGCACTGGCTGGATTCGCGTAATCTACTCCGTTCCCTCGCGTGGCCTGATCGGAATTCGTACCGAGATCCTCACCCAAACTAAGGGCACAGCTCAAATCCACCATGCCTTTGACCGCTACGAACCTTGGTTCGGCGAGATTCGCAGCCGCCAGAGCGGTTCGATGGTCGCGGACCGCGCCGGCGTCGCCACGCCTTATGCGCTGTTGAATCTTCAAGAACGAGGGAGCCTCTTCGTCGCGCCGACCGAAGATGTATATGAGGGAATGATTGTCGGAGAGAACTCTCGGGCTGACGAAATGGATGTCAACCCCACCAAGGAGAAGAAGCTCACCAACATGCGTTCATCCACCGCGGAAGAGTTGGTCAGGCTAACCCCGGCTACCGTGCTTAGCCTCGAGGGAGCGTTGGAGTTCATCACCGAAGACGAATGCATCGAAGTCACTCCCAAGTCGGTGCGGCTTCGCAAAGTGACCCTATCGGCCTCAGACCGCGCACGCGTTCGCGGCAACCGCCAACGTGCGACACGATAGGCAAACTTTCCAACTGTAGGCCATAGCGATGGAGTTCTAGCGACGGACCTTGGTGTCTGTGGCTTGGAGCGCGATCCGGCTTGCAATCTAGATGATGGAAAAGGCGTGCGCGAATCTTATCGGCAGCGCGTGCCGACTTCTCGTCGTGAGAACCTTCTTGGTGGCAAGTGAATAGATTACCAACTCAAATTTGCCTTCGATGTGATCGTCAAACTTCTTCACGACGAATTGCCCCTTGGAATCTGGCAGCTGAAAGGCGAGAACGCAAAGGTCTCCACCTTTGCTCGCAGGCAAATCGGGAATAAAACGCCGTATTTTTGTCGCTGGCAGGAGACGCACCCCCAGCAGCTTGGAATGGTGTCCCACCGCGCCAAAGGAGGCCGGAAGCGCGCTGAAGCAAGTGGAGGATGAGGTGCCGAGCCCAGCCGAAGCGCCAGCACAACTTGACGTCAGCGCGCCTATCGCCACAGCGAAGCTGGCCACCATTACCGCGAGCCGGCCTTTGGCGATGCGGGTACGAAGCTTCATGACAACAGATCCTTGTCTGGCAGCAGGACCTCGAGGCCGCCTGCCAGCCTGGCATCGCGCCTCTTGCGGACAACGCTAGTAGAAAAATACGCAACCCACCCAACGGGAATAGTCATCCAAAAGCTAACGAGGCGATAAAGAAGCACCGCTGCGACCGCCGACTCCTGTGCGCCCCCATAAGCCACGAGCGCGATCGAAAGGCTCCCTTCAACCACTCCGAGACCTCCTGGGGTAACAGGAAGATTTGCTGCGAGTTGTCCCGCCCCATATGCGAGAAGGAGTCCGCGCCAAGGAATCGCCCCGTGTATCGCCTTGTAAGCCAAAACCAGTACCATCGCGTCAAAGACCCAATTGAAAAGAGCCAGTACGATCGCCACCAACACCTGGGCGAAGGTCGGCCGAGCCGCCATGAGGCGTGCACAGATCGCTTCAGGAGAAAAGTTTGCTCGCTTGCTCCGCGCCATCAAACGGGCCACCAACCTCATAGGTGGCCCAACAACTTTTACCAGCAGCACCGGCGTCGCCACCAAAGCTGCCAAACCAATTAGGACAAGTGCCAAAATCGGGACCACCACAAATAGGTCAAGCCCCTGGCTGGTACGCAGCGAAGTCGCGACGCCCAGAATAGCAAGGATAGC
>JAKASN010000153.1 GCA_021819025.1 Actinomycetes bacterium
CTCGCAGTCAACAACTCCGGCATCGGCGACATGGTCTTTACCCTCACCGGCACAAAGTATTTCCCCAGTGCCGCCTACGTCCCATTTGGAAGCTCCGGGCCAAGCGGCAAGGTGCAAGTTGCGGCCCCAGGCAGTGGCCCCGAAGACGGCTTCACCTGTTATGCCTACTATGTCGGGGCAAATTACGGCGGATGTCGATGGGGGGACTTCTCCGGAGCGGTGGCAGTGGGATCGACGGTCTGGATGGCAACGGAGTATATTCCCCCGGCAAGTACGAGGGACTTTTACACCAACTGGGGGACCTTCATCTTCTCGGCTACGGCTGGCTAAGCAAACTCGCCCCTGTCCAAGGCGAAACCGCCCTCGCCTTGGACAGAGCGCGAACCATGCGACCTGGGCACCTTGCGAATTACCAATGTGGGCCACTTTTTGTGGGCTCCAAATAGGCTACGACGCCCCCTGTCTGTCGATTAACATGCCAATTGCGTCAGTCTCGCTCGCTTGGCGTGAGCGTGGATTCTTACGCAGCGACTGGGCCAGCTCCGCGTAAACATCCGGCTCGCCTGCATGGTCAAAGCCAGACACATGAGTGCCGCATGGAAGCACCCCCGGCATAGATATCGATGATGAGGTTGTTTTTGGCCACGGCGCAATTGCGCAACTTTGAAGCTGTGAAAGTCCGAGACTTGACCTCGTGCCACATCTAGTCATCGCCACTGGCGAGAAACCGCAACCCTTGGCAAACGCTGGTAGATTGCAGTCACATGAAGCAGGCACAAGCTATGTCAGTACTGATGGAGGGCAACTCCGCCTTTCTAACCGGCGCCCCAGGCTCCGGCAAGTCCTACGTGCTCAGCCGTTTTGTAGTTGCGGCACGCTCCAGGGGAAGCATCGTAGCTGTGACCGCATCGACGGGCATTGCTGCAACCCACATCGGCGGCACCACGATCCATTCGTGGTCGGGTTTGGGAGTGCGTAACTCCATCGACGAGCGCGATATCGAAGCCCTGGCATCCAAAGACCGACTGGTACGGAGGTATCTGGGATGTGACATCCTTGTCATTGACGAAGTCTCCATGCTTTCAGCTGACTTTCTCGAGATGCTCAATCGCCTCGCCAAAGCTCTTCGCAATTCCCAGCTGCCCTTCGGGGGACTTCAAGTAATTCTCGTCGGGGATATGTTCCAGCTCCCTCCCATTGCTCGCCCTGGGGCAACTGCGCAATTTGCATTTCGGTCCCAGGCGTGGCGTGACCTGGATCCGACACCTCTCTACTTAACCGAGCAGCATCGCCAGTCCGGAGATGAGCTCCTATGGATCTTGGACGCGATGCGCACCGGAAGCTTCAACGAGGAGCACCGCGCGGTGCTCCTCGGGCGCCTAGGCAAAGCCCCCCAGCCAGGCGTGGATGTTACCCGTCTCTACTCGCACAACGTCGACGTCGACTCAATCAACTACCGGCACCTCGACGCCCTGACTACGCCACCACGGCGATACCAGGCAACAACGCGAGGCGCAGCGACAGCGATTGAAACGCTCAGCCGAGGGGTCCTGGCGCCCGCTCAACTTGACCTCAAGGTCGGAGCCGAAGTTATGTTCGTCGCCAACGATACTGGGCGCGCCTACGCCAATGGTACCCTCGGACGGGTAGTGGGTTTTGAAGACCAGTGGCCCATCGTAGAACTTTGGGCAAACCAGCGGCGCATCACCGTGGAGCCTCATAAGTGGCAGATCGAAGAAGACGGCTCGATCCGCGCAGCATTAACCCAGGTTCCACTGCGGCTTGCCTGGGCGATCACGATACACAAGAGCCAGGGCATGAGCCTCGATGCAGCTCAGGTTGACCTAGGTCGCTCTTTTGCTCCTGGAATGGGATATGTAGCCCTATCGCGGGTACGAACGCTGGAAGGCCTCTATCTCCTTGCTATCAATGAAATGGCCTTGGAACTCAATGAAGAGATTTTCGATATCGACCTAGCCTTGCGCTCACGATCGGAAACCATCGCCAAGCACACCGTAGAATTCCAAGAAGTGACCCGCTTCTCGGCGACCAGAGCCAGCATCGGACCAAGCGCTGCGGGGAACTCAGTGCTCGATGCCCTCAAATTGTGGCGCAAGCGACGTGCCAGCGCCGATGGCGTTCCGCCATACGTCGTGGCCCACGATACAACCCTCGAAGAGATTGCAACGGTGCTCCCCGATAACGATGCCACACTGCTCAGCGTCAAAGGCATGGGCCCCTCCCGTGTCGCGAAATATGGGTCGGAGATTTACCGAACAATTGGGAGCGTCACAGTTGCTAAGGCCAGCGCAACAGCATCGGGCAATCCATGATCGCCAAGAGATCAAGCTGGTAATGTTTCATCGAAGTACCAGCCTCGCAGTAACCCAGCCCCTCGGGCCACGCACTCGGTGCACAAACATTCGCCAATGCAGAGATCTTCGGGATTCCTTGGCTCGATTTTCTTCTTTCCGGGGCTCCAGTGACGAAATCCGCCACCAGAAGAGCAGACTCCTGCGATGATCGCAACGTCACGTGTCCAAGAATAAGGAGTGAGTTCCCATCTTGTCACAAGGCGAGGAGGTGCATGCCCGAGCGGCATCATCACTTCATGAGTGGCTCGATGCTACTCCCCGCGCAACTCTTCGTCGGCTTCGCGCGGGAGATCTCTTCGGAAGGCGTCGTAGTATGCCTCATAGATCAGGTCGGACTCACGGGCGCGCTGATGACGTAGGCCGGTCAGCACCCAGGCGAGGCGTTGACGAATGTCCGCGAAGTCAACAGTCCCCTCGGATTCGTTGAGTTCGCCTTGCAGTGATGCAATTGCTTCTTGGAGCTGGCGGTACTGAATGCGCAATCCGCGCACCCGGTTCCGGAGCCAAGGCTGAGTGCGCGCCACGTCGGAAAGCAAGCTATCTGGAGCGGCGGCGTTTGTTGCCTCCTGCGCCGTTGTCGTGCCGAGCACAGCGAGCGCGCCACGCACCTCGTCGCGCCATCTCCCTTCGCGACCAGGAGCTGCAGCGCCGAGCGCTGCCTCGAGCCGCTGCATGGCCTCCAGCGTCCGATCCTGGTCGACTTGGCGTTCGCTAATGCGATCGTGTTGGGCCCCATGAAGCTCTGGCACCTCTTCAATCGGTACTTTCTCCGTCGGTGACATCCTGATCTCTTCCGTGGTGGGATTGTCGTTTCGCGCAGCGACGAGCCCTCCATGCCCAGCTCGCTACTCGTTGATCAAATTGATGACTATTGCGAAAAGCAACGCAGCCTAACCGCGCGAGAACCACTTCACCCTGTCAAATCGCTCAACGTGTGCGGAGCTCAGCAACCTGACGTTGGAGGTCGAGGACTTGGGCTTCGAGCAGCAAAATGCGACGAATGCCCGCGATGGTCATTCCTTCGCCAGTGAGGGCAACTATCCGCTCGACTTTGCGAACCTCCTGCCGCGTATACCGACGTTGGCCCCCGTCAGAACGCGCTGGCTGGACGACCTCTTCGCTATCTAACCGTCGCAAGAACGCTGGCTGGACATCGAGCATACCGGCAACCTGGCCGATGGTATAGAGCGGCGCGTAATCGTCGTCTAACGCGAGCGGCTGCATTGCTGTTTACCTTTCATGGTGGATGGCGACGAGAGTCCACAGTTGTGAGAACCCTCGCCACACCCTTAGACGCTGATGGATTTTCGGACTTTGTGATCGGTAGCGATCGGCACCTTGCGCGGCTTCGCGCTCTCGGCCACCGGGATCCTCAGCGTCAGCACACCATCAATGTACTCCGCCTCGATATTCTCGGTGTCAAGGGTCTCTCCCAAGAAGAGCTGACGGCTGAAGGTACCCTGCGGGCGCTCCCCGAGGATCCATTCGGCTCCTTCGATTGAAGAGCGTGCACGCTCGGCGCGCACGGTGGCCACATTTTGTTCGACAGTGAGGTCGATCGACTCCGGCTCGACACCAGGGAGATCAAACTGCACAGTAAATATGTCGCCCTTGCGATAGGCATCAATTGGCATCGCCGCAGGGCGCGTAGGGGTGCCAAAGACCTCCTCGGCCAAGCGGTCGAGGGATCGGAACGGGTCGGTACGCATCAACATCGGTCGCTCCTCCTTCTGCGATGAAACACGATGGCTTGCCCTCCACATGGAGATTACATATAACTCTAGCTATAGGTTTATTCTTTGTCAAGTCATAATTAAGTTGAATTCGTACTGTTGATGTCTTGCCTAGGTGCCAATGAGGACTAGCTCTGGATACTTTCATCGATGCATGGAAGTCTCGGGTGCACGGGGGTGGGATTAAGGCGATTCGCCCCTCGGCTGCACCTTCTTGTCTTCAGGCGATAAGGATTCGCCCACTAGTGGTGGTGAGCCAGATTAGTTTCTCGACCCGCAGCGTGCTTGTCGTCTTCCCAAGCTCGCCTATAGCTCCTTGGTCCGAGGCAAAACGGCTTCGAGAGCACCTGAGTCTTCAAGACAATTTCTACAATTACCAGGAGAAACCATTAGGCCAAGGGCTCGGTGTCCACAAGTGTTAACGGCCATTGAGAAATGCATGCTCGCGGCCACGAAAAATGCATACGGGTGGCCATCACTTTTGCATACTTTACCACCGCTCGCGTTTATGGGATCCGCCTTTTTCCGGCAATCGGGGTGACCGTATGAGTTCTCCGGTTGGCATCCCAGCCTCGATCAGAGCCGCTGTCCCAACTCGCTAAAAGATTCCTACCGCTTTTAGGACCTCATATGGTGAACTTCACAAAACCATGCCGTGCTGAGACTGGCGCATTGGCCCGACTTGAATCTCTAAAGTCCCACCGCAACATTGTTCCTTGGGTGGAGGCGGGATTGGGTGAAGCCCAAGATGCCCCGGATCCCGACGCGGGGTCAAAGGAGCGCAGCGACTAGACCCCCAAGGGTCCGGGGCTACGCTGGGGTTCCCAATCCCCGATCCACACCACAAAGCCCGGCCAAGCGCGGTGTCGGGCTTGGCGGGGCTTTGGGCTCTTATACCGATACTGCTGGGGAGCTGGGCCTTCTAGATTTCTCCCATCAGTTCGGCTACTGCGAGGGGCTCATCACAATGCGGGCACAGTCCGCCGATGCCAACGCGCGCCATGAAGAGGCCACAATCACCGCAGCGCTGAATGCCGAGTTCGCGCATCCCACAAGAGGGGCATTGGTAAACACTGGCACTGCGGCGGGGTTTACTCAACCCAACCACGGCGCTACTCGCCAATCCCTGGTGCCGTCTGCGATAGGCCACATGCTTGCATTTCACCGAACAATAGATCCGCCGACCGCTGGGCAGGAATTGACACCCGCAGACCGGACAAGCCCTCTGGGCTGCAGAGTTGCCTATCGTCGCGCTATCGTCGCGCCACCCTGAATTGCCAGTGGGACCCTGACTCATAGCGGCACCACCCCTTGGCCCGAAAGAGCTTGGGTGAGGCGGATGGAGTCGCCTTTGGTCTCTACGAGATGGGCGTGATGGGCAAGCCGGTCAACGAGTGCTGCAGCGAGGGATCTCGGGGTGATGATCTCGTCGAAGGATGCGACGGAATAGTTCGAGGTGACGATCATCGAAGTCTTCTCATAACAGGCATTGACCACCCGATAGAGAGACTCCGAATCATTGGGACCCACGGGAAGAATTCCAAGGTCATCAACCACGATCAGATCCAGTCTCA
>JAKASN010000154.1 GCA_021819025.1 Actinomycetes bacterium
CGGCGGCGGGCTTCGGCGGCAGCTCGGGAGTTGAAGGTGATATAGCGTATTTTTGTTCGCGCGAGGGGTCCTTTGGCAAGAAGGGTCAAGGTGGTGGTCTTGCCGGTGCCCGCCAGGGCGTTGATGGCGATGACTCTCTTGTCGGCGGATGCCACGGCATCGGCGACTGCCATCTGTTCTTCATTGGGCCTAATCATTGCTTTGGGGCACTTCGTTTCTTCCTATCAATTTGATCTGGGGGTCCATGACTTCGGCCAGGGTGGTAGAGGAGCTGGAATCGTTCCTCTGTCATCCTTTAGCGCTCGAAAAGCGCGAGAACGGCGTCGCCCAGACGCGACGGATCAGACGGTGGCTGACTGCTCGATCTGGGCGGCGATGGCGGAATAGGTAGGTTGGTAGGTCATTGGTCCTCCGGTCTGTCCACGGTTGGGATATGTGGTGTCGGACTGCGCGTCACAGCTGCTGATTGTGCCACTGCAGGCCTGCGTTCCAGGAAGCCATCCACATCTGGCTTTCGCTGGTGCCAGGTTCTGGGAGGGGAGAGTTTCCCCAAAACTCGACAGCCTCTACGTAGCTAACCATCGCGTGAGTACCCCTGTGGATATCCTCATACTCTGAATCGGTCATTGTCTTCGCCTCCGTCTCGTCTGCACTGTTAGATATGTATGCAGCGTTGCCAGAGTCTCTGAGTAGCGAGGCAACCACTCGGTTGACGGCGGGCGCGGTAGTGCTATCTCATTCCCATTCCTCTTGCCGCTGCACTGGGTTGCTGGGCCGGGCTGGAAAGCTTGGCGAGCGCCTTGGTCGTGGTGAGACGGCTCTTTGAAGTGGCGGCGAAGAACTCCTCGATGGGTATCCCGGCTTCGACCATCGCGCCGCGATCCAGGTCCCGGGTGGATAGCGAGGTCTTTTTCGCCAGTTCTGTGCCATCGGGCGCGACGAATGAGACGTTGGGGGAATCCGCGCGCCGGTTGAGATTCTCGGCGATGGCGTCGATCTCGGCATAGAGGAGCCGGGACTGGCTCTTGAGTTCCTGATAGCGCAGGAGGAGCTCGACGTCTCTGTCGGTAACGGTAATCGTCTCGGCCCCTTCGCTGGCTTGGGTGGCGCTGGTGTCGATTCCCGAGATGAACTCCTCGCCAAGGGTGCTGAGCCGGGATTCGAGGGCGGCAAGTTCTTTCTCGCTGACGCTTATTCCGGCGCGGATATCGGTGACGCACTTCCAGAAGATCGCCTCGGCAGCCATTACCAGTCGGAGCTGGTCCGGGGTGAAGTCGAAGCGATACTCGATGGGAGTTGGATAGGGCGGAGCCTGGAACATCGCCGCGATATAGCCGACGTTGCATCCCAGGATCGCGCTGTAGTGGGCGAGCTGAGCGATGTAGTACTCGGGGACCTCGCTCCATGGGTCGCGGAATGAGGTCTTGGCGTCCGCGATGCCAATCTCGTCCCCGAGTCGGTAAAGGCCATCGACATGTGCGAAGGCGAACTTGAAGCGGGGATTGACGAAGAGGTAGCTGCTCGGGTGCGCGAGCATGTCCGTGTGGTCGAGGTCCTCGAGGGATGTGGTGTAGCCGAGATCAAGTTCCCTCCGGGCGAAGGTTTTCAGCACCAGTGCTTCCTGGGCGTGTCCGACATCGAGGCGCAGCTGCTGGGCTTCGGTGAATTCTCGCAGTTGGGTACGTGTGACTTTCTCTTGGAGGAGATCCATCGCACTGTGGTACTTGTTGAGTCCAAGTACCGACCCCGCCTCGGAACCGCCGATGCCGTCGTTGCGATCCATCCCCCATTCGTCACCTTGGCGGATCTGCATGATCGCGAGATCCTTGGCGAGAAGTTCCCGCATTGATGGTCTGGGCATGTTCCACTCTCCCTATCGGTACCAGTGCAGAAATTCGGCGATGATCACCGCTACCGAGAGAGTCGCGGGGATCACGACCAGGTAGAGGGTAATTCGCATCGCCTTCTGGGAGATGACGACTGGTACCAGCAACCCGAAGGCCAAGGCGGCGCTGATCGCGGCTATTGCAACCTGGTGATCCATTCCGTTGTCCTCCCGTCCTGTCTTCTCATCGAGGGCCGCGCGCCGCAGCGGCGTTATTGCGGCGATGTCCCATATGTATGCACGCCGTGCAGATACTTGAAGTGAGGGGGGAAATTGCGGGCACGCGGATGAAGGATGCGGGCGGATTACAAAGAGCTGCAGGTCTAGGACAGGCTGGGTCCACCCAGGACCGGTCACCCGCCACGGTCCCGAAGGCGTTTTTACGGGCGTCCAGCCCTCAAATCAAACGCGCCCGCCGGGCGGGGGGACTTAAGCGCCCACGTCTTATGCAATGGCGACACAGGGGACCATATGGTCAACGAGCGTGCCATAAATACCTGGATTGCCGACAGTCTCGCAAAGGTGAGCCCTTTGTGTCCCCGTTCGGAAGCGACGTTAGGATTCCGCTGACGACGTACTTTCCTGTGCGAACTCCACGTCGAGGAGAGGCCTGAACCAGGCAACCAGCTCCTCAAGCTCGGTCACACCTTGCGGTACAGCGTTGTCCGCGATGAACCGTGCTTCAATGTACTGGTTCCGATACGCCTCTCCCGATCGTCGAGGGTGCATCGCAAGCCATGATTCAAAGAAGGAATCGTGTATCTCGTAGTGATGCGTGTGGATGAAGGGGTCCCAGGTTTCCCGCAGGGCCTCATGATCTGATCCGGGCCGATTGATGATCTCAGTCTGCTCCATCTGGCGCTTCTGGACATCTCCCCACGCGCCTTTCAAGAGTGAGATCGCATCAAGATCCGTTTTCGGCGCGCTGTAGCCGAAGACTGTGAACATAAAGCAGTTCTTCAAGAAATACCGAGCTGCGGCCCACTCCCGGACTATAAGCGGGTCAGCCTGATAGTTCTTCTTCTCAACGGGAAACAGTAGGTTCGATGGAACGAAAGGTTCTCGGCATTGACTGCAGGGACGCCCCGCGATGCCGCTAGTCGCGTCTCTGACGCAGAAACCGATTCTGACATTGCCGTGAAGGAAAAACAGCTTCGGAAACTTCGAGACGCCAAGCGCCGCCAATCTGATGCGCGATTGCACCAAGAACGGATCCCAATTAAACGTGAAAATGGCGTCCTTGTCGCGAAGGCAGAGGTGCAAGTAGTCATAGGGGTTCGGGCCATCGGGTAGCTCCAAACGCTTGAAGTAACGCGCAATTCGACGATCTAGTTCATCCAGCCCGGCGTCGTGCCTCTCGAACATGCGCGAATACGCGGACTCAAAGTCCGTTCCAGCCAACTCCTTCAAATCACCGGGAAACAACTGAGTGAGATTGAGCTCATCAGCAATATCGCGCATTACTGGAACAGACCTACCGTTCTTATCTCCATTTGGTAGCGCCGCTTTGCTGGCGCCAGCTCCAAGAAGAAGGACGTGCGGGCATGCCATCGAGATCGTTGCAATCTCCTCGTCCACCGCAACATCGCCTGGGTAGTCCGTCACTCGCTACAACACCTAACACTTTGGCTCAATTAACAACATAAATTACAGGCCATGACCTACGGCTCAGTCCGCGACCACAGGGATCGACGCTCTTTGGGGCATAACAGCCTTGGTAGCAGCTCGTAACTACTGTCCTGATGTCGAGAATTCCTTGGCTGCACTATGCGCTCCTGCTGAAGGGCTCCAGAGACTCGAACAACTGTTGGGCCCCCAAAAAACTGAGTTCCCCTCCAGCCTGAGCGACAATTTCGTCTGATTCGAAGTCGCGGGACGACCTCCACCTGTCAGCGGCGATCGCCGCCGATCCCCTCCGCTCGCCCGGTTCCCTGAATCTGGATAATTATGCACGCCGGGGTGCCAAGCTAACGAAGGTTGGTACGTCGAGCCTGCCATCCTCCAGTTCGCGCAGGATGATTTTCGTCCAAATGAAGTTGATCAAGAGGATTACCCTGCGGCTTAGCGTGGGTGAGGTCGCCACGGTAATCCTGAAGGATCACCTTGGCGTTATATCTGACATTGGAGGGGTGCCGGGTCAGCCATTTTGAGTCCGACCGAGCACTGAATTCAGCGTTCCCGGCCGAATTCGAAGGCCTTCGATAAACTCCAGCACCTCTGGATACTTCAGCCGTATCACTCTGCCCATCTGATAAGCGGGCAATGATCCGCCGTCAATAAACCGGTAGAGCGTTTGGAGGCTGACGCCGAGGTATTCAGACGCTTCCTTCGATGACATCCAGGAGATCTTTTCAATTGAAGCACCATTGGAACCCATGCTCCACCAACCTTCCAAGGACTCAGCGACCCAACATTAATACCGGAGCACTCCGGCGTCTGGAACAAACGGGAACCAACTTGAGTAAGTTACCGATGGTTAGCGTTTCCTTCAACATATTGCATAACATTTAGATGCCTTGCACTTATCCCTGCCGATTTAAAAGATATCTCGCCGCAGCGATCGCCCTGGGCACTCCGCACAGGATCACTTCCAAGGGTCCGTTCGGATCTAGCGGGAGGTAAACCCCGGACATCAGGGACCTAACAGTCGGTCCATGATGTCGCCCGCCGCGCGATCCTTGGCCTCTAGAACATGGCTGTAGATCCCCAACGTCATCGATGCGTTGGCATGGCCCAGCCTGCCGGAAACAGTGCGCACGTCAACACCTGCGGCAATGAGCTGGGTGGCGGTGAAGTGTCGTAGGCTGTGAAAGTGGATACCCTCGATGCCCAGTTTCTTCGCGACTCTCCGAAACGCCGAGCTGATGCTGTCGGGGTGCAGTGGCTTGGAGCCGTCGACTTCACCAAAGAAGAGCCAGGGATTCTCGGCGGGCGCCATCTCCAGTTTCGCACAGGCATCCCGCAGCAAGCGCATTTGCTCGTCGATGATGCCCATCCCCGTCGGTCCGAGGACGACCCTGCGGCTCTGCTTGGTCTTGGTCGGGCCAAGGATGGTACCGGTGGCCGGTGTGTAGACGAGATTGGATCGGATAACCAAGGTGGTTCTTTCAACATCCACGTCCAGCCACCGTAAACCCAGCAACTCGCCGCGGCGGGCACCGGTAAGGGCGGCCAGCGTGATCAGCGAGGCAAACTGGGGATTCGACTTCGCCATCGCGTCGATGATTGCGCGCAGCTGGGCCTCTGAGGGCGCTAGAACGGGAGACGGCTGGGAGGCCGGGATCGGCGCAAGCAATGCCACGTTGCGATTGATCCAGCTCCATCTGAGCGCCTGTCCAAGCGCAGCGCGAATAACGGCGCGGGAATGTCGGATGGATGAGAGGGATAGGTTCTGCATCCGCAAGGAGGCGTAGTAATCGTCGAGGTGCTTGACGGTCAGCTCGTCGACGGGGATGGAACCAAGCGCGGGAATGACCCGTTGCGTGACATGCCACTTGTAGTCGTAGAGCGTCTTTGGCGAGAGGCCCTTATTCTCACAAAAACGCAGCCACTCGTTGAGGAGGTGGGCCAGGGAAACCTTGCTGGTGGTGGAGAACTCCAGATTCGCTTCTTGGACCATCTGGTTCAAGAGCTTCTCGGCCTCGCGTCTTGGAGCGTGAACGACTTTGGAGCGGTACCGCTCCTTGGCGGTGACCGGATCAACCCCCAAGTAGACACGGAGTCGCCAGGTATCGGGTTGTCCCTTGTGAGAGGTGATGCTTCCACGCA
>JAKASN010000155.1 GCA_021819025.1 Actinomycetes bacterium
CTCTGGCAAATCTACGGCCGCAATTTGTAATGAAATGCTCGCGCAGTCCTTTGGGCGCCGAGGAATTTGGCGTGGCGGGGCAGCTCGGTAGCGGTGTTTGAGGCCGAGTGGCCGAAGGAAGAGCTGCTTGGCCGATGGGAGCTGCGTGTAAAGAGCGGGGGAATCTTTGTGGCTGGTCACTTAGGCCACGGGAAGGGGTCGCCATATCCTCGCCGCGACGTATCGACGCGTCGCGAACACGCCAATGCTGTGATGCAACTTCGGGAGTCGTATTTGAGCTTGCGGTGCTCTTCGGCCAAGGCACTGGTCCGGCGTGTGGCGTTCAACCCTGGAATCGATTCTCGAGGTGCCAGGCGAGGTGGTCTCGATTGGGCGCGAGAAGAGAGTTGTCTGGCAACGAAGCGAGGCGCTGGTTGTTGAGCTTGTAATATGCCTTGCCGTTGAACCAGAGCTGGTGAATGTTTTCACTGACACGCACGCGATAATCCGGCGTCACAGTCACCAATCCCGCGTCAAAGAGGCGGTGGAAATCGGCGCGCAACAAAAGGCCATTGGTGACTTCGTGTCGTTGCTCAACCGAGAATGGCTTGATGTGGGCCGCTTCGAGGGCTACCAGGGTGCTCTCTCCAGTTATCGCGCAGCGGCGGTGATAGGCCTCGGTTATCAGGGCCCGGAAGGATCCCTGGCCGAGCCGGGGAGTTACTATTTGGCCGACTCCATAGCCGCCCGGGAGGACTTGTTGAGAAGAGACAGCCTCGGACAAGCGCCTACTTCGATCACCAATCCGGGCGTGGACCTCTTCCCAGAGTTGGCGACTCTCCGGATCGGCGTCGGTGTCGTAAATCCGGCCCCGCACGAGGTTGGGGGCCCAGTGGGGGATATCTGAGATCCAATACTGTCGGGGAAAGAAAAAAGTCTCAGAGACGATGGTGCACCCGATCTCCTTGTTGGGGTTGTTGCCACCAAGTCGGGCGGCCATCTCCTCTAGGGAGTCGAAACCGTTCTTGTCGCCGAAGAAGTCCCAGGCCATGGAGATAGGAAGCCTCGTGTAGGTTACGAAGAAACCGCCTCCGGCGATGTGGTTATTTGGTGCCTTCAATTTGAAGAGGATCGGCATCCCGATGGGTGCATTGGAAAAGGGAACCTTTGTGGAGGGATGCCAGAAGTTGGCTTCGGATAGTTCGTTGTCGATGAGGTGGTTGAACCAGCTGTTATCGGTGACCCCTACCCAGAACTTCACCCATTCACCTCGATTGAGGGGCCACTTTGGCCCCAGATATGATCTCGCTCCGTGAGCTTTGTTAGTTCACTTTGCATATTTGACGCTTCCCGGGGCGCCGGGAGGAACCTCGCTACCAAGTAGTGGGATCCTCCTCGAGAACTTGGCGAGCGATGGCCATCGCGCCGTTGGCCGCGGGTATGCCGGCATATACCGCAGTGTGCATGAATATTTCAGCCAGCTCGGTTTCGTCCCACCCGTTTCTGATCGCTCCGCGAAGGTGTAACTTGAGCTCCGCCTGGTGTCCGAGCGCGGCGAGTACAGAAATGGTAATCGCCGAGCGGGTTTTCTTGTCGAGTCCGGGGCGACTCCAAATATCTCCCCAGGCAAAGCTGGTTATCATGGCGATAAAACTAGCTTCAAAGTTGCTATGTGATGCCCGGGAGCGATCCACATGACTATCGCCCAAGACTTCGCGGCGAAGCCTATCGCCCCTTATCGGTGCGAGGTCGGCCAAGTGACCCATGAGCGCATCGGTAAAGTGGGCGGGTTGTTCGAGATTGGCGAGGTGCGCCGCCGATGCGATCACCGTCATTGCGGCGCCTTTGATCTCCATGGAGGCTTCCAGTAGCATTGCCGGGGGAGTGACGGGGTCATAGGCGCCTGCGATGAAGAGCGTGGGAGCGCGAATATCGCCCAAGGAAGGGCGCAGGTCCATGGTCGCGATCGCCTCCGCGCATCCCGCGTATCCTTCTGCGGATGCCCCTTCGAGCATTCTTCGCACTAGCTCGGCAATTTCAGGATGCTGTTGGGGGAAACCCGGGGTAAACCATCTCTCCAGCAGTGTCGTCCCAAGGCTCGCTGGTGTCGATTGGCGTACGATCGCGGCACGGTCAAGCCAGCTTGAAGCAGGCCCGAGGTAGGGCGACGAAGATGCGATCACCAAGCGATCCACGCGGTGGGGAAAGTTTGCCGCGATCCACATGGCGATCATCCCTCCCAGAGATAAGCCGCAGATGGATGCCGAGGTCTCGCCGAGATGATCAAGCAAGTCGAGGATGTCTGTGCCAAGGTCTTCAATGGTGTAGGGACCTGGCGCCGGCGGCTGAGATCCTCCATGGCCACGGTGTTCGACGCGTATAACTCTAAATCGCCCTAGCAGCGCTGGCATCTGAGGATCCCACATCTCACTCGAGGCACCGAGCGAGTTCAGCATCACCAGCGCCGGTGCACTGGTAGATCCGTCGACACGATAGGACTTGGGGATCATTGCTTGGCCTCGCTATCAAATAATTTGGCGGTTAATGACGAATTTCAACTTTGGACTCGCCCCGGGCTGGCTTGAGAAAGGCCAGATCGGGAACTTTGTCTTGGCCTCAAGCAAGCAAAGGCGCCCCGCAGCAGCAGCCATTGGGCCACAAGCTCCGCAATCGACGAGGCAACGATGAGTGGGATCGCCCATAGCGATATCGCTGCTAAAGTCCCTCGAGAACCACGGCGATTCCTTGACCCACGCCGATGCACATCGTTGCGAGTCCGTATCCACCTCCATCGCGATGCAACCGCCATGCCATCGAGGTGAGCAGCCGGGCGCCGGAACATCCCAACGGGTGTCCGATGGCTATAGCACCACCGGCGGGGTTGACAATTTTCGGATCAAGATCTGGCCAGGACTTTATACAGGCGAGCGACTGGGCCGCGAAGGCTTCGTTGAGCTCCACCACCGAGAGATCATCCCAGGAGATCCCAGCGCGCTTCAAAGCGCGGTTGGCGGCCTCTACCGGGCCGATCCCGTAGAGATGTGGCTCTACCCCAGAAACTCCACGTGCCGCGACCCTCGCCAGCGGCTTCAGATTGCGGCTATGAAGGGTTGACTCGTCACAAAGCAAAAGTGCAGCTGCACCGTCATTTAGCGGCGAAGCATTGCCGGCAGTAACGGTGCCCTCGGCCCGAAAGACGGGCTTTAGCGAGGCGAGCTTTTCCAGGGTGGTATTGGCGCGAATCGATTCGTCGCGCTCCAGGGGCGCCCCCTCTACTTGGGTGATTTCGGCGCTATAGACCCCGGCTTCCCAGGCCGCAGCGGCATTGCGATGGCTCGCAAGCGCAAATTCGTCTTGCTCCTCGCGTGTTATGCCAAACATCTCTGCGAGTATCTCCGCGCCTTCGCCAAGGCTGACGGTCCAGTTTGGCGGCATTTTGGGGTTCACAATACGCCATCCCAAGGTGGTGGAGTAAAGCGTCTCGTGCCCGCGAGGAAAGGCTCCATTGGGCTTGCTCAGCACGTACGGAGCCCGCGTCATCGATTCCACTCCGCCAGCGATGACTACCTGTGCGTCGCCAGTTTCTATCGCGCGGCTCGCTTCAATTGTCGCTTCCATGCCCGAGCCGCAGAGCCGATTCACCGTGGCCCCGGGAATCGAGGTAGGGAGGCCAGCGAGCAGCACCGCCATCCTGGCGACGTTTCGATTGTCTTCACCGGCGCCGTTGGCATCACCAAAGTAGAGGTCGTCGATCGTTTCGGGGTCCAGATTGGGGTTGCGTGCTGCGATGGAAGCCACCACGGTTGCGGCAAGGTCGTCAGGCCTTACTTGAGCCAGAGCCCCTCCGTAGCGACCGATTGGGGTTCTCGTGCCGTCGACGATAAAGGCCGCGCTCATATCGCTCTTCTCCCTCGGTTACTTTGTATTGTCAGTTGACCGCGATACTCGCTGCGACGTCTCGCGCAGCAGAGTTGCGAACTGACTGACCAGAGCTTCTCGTTGCTAATCGAGCTTATCGAGTGAGGCGCAGCGACGCCAGTTCCCATCGAGATCTTTGCAAAAGTACATTACATCGAAGATCTGGGCCAAGCCCGAATCCCATGGAGCGCGAATGCGCAATCGGCGCGAGTCGCACAGCTCTCCGCTATCTCGGATCGATGAGGCGATCTGTCACCTTTTCTCTTCGCCGCACCTTTTGTGGCGCCTTGGCCATGGCTTGGCGAACTTTGCTACTGACCCAAGCATGGGAGCGGAGGAGTTGCGTGGAAGAGCTTTAGGGTTAGCTACGACGCCAGGCGCTAGAGATACTCGTGGCGAAGTACCTGCGGGACATTTAGGGCCACGATCGTCTCTTTCGAGTGGGGCGATATCCTTACTTGATTGGCTCGAGAGGAGAGACGTCATTTAGTGGAACCGGATCCAAAGACAGAGAGTTCGAACGCGGTGTCAAAGCCCTCGAAGTTATTTCGCTTGGAAATCGCCAAAGCCGATAGCGGTGCGCGGCGAGGGCAAGTGTTTACCGCGCGAGGTACTTTCCAGACCCCAGTTTTTATGCCGGTAGGCACTCGCGGTACCATCAAGGCCGCCCTTGTGACACAAGTTGCTGCCATCGGTTATGAGGTCATCCTCGGCAATACCTACCACCTCATGTTGCGTCCCGGCGCCGAGGTGATCAAATCCTTTGGTTCATTGCATGCCTTCACGGGGTGGCATGGGCACATGCTCACCGATTCCGGGGGCTTTCAAGTGATGTCCCTGGGAGCGAAATACAGCGAGTCTGGGGCGACCTTCCGCTCTGTTTACGACGGCTCGAGCCACACGGTAACCCCTGAGGCTGCCGTCGAGCTCCAAGAGATGATTGGCGCTGACATGCAAATGGTGCTTGATGTCTGCACCATGTTGCCGGCTTCGCGCGAGACGATCAAAGATGCAGCGGAGCTGACCCATCGTTGGGCCGAGCGAGCACGCAGAGCCAAGACCCGAAGCGATCAAGCGCAACTGGGAATCGTTCAAGGTGGCACCGAGCTTGACTTGCGAAGAGAGAGCGCGAAGTACTTGGAGCAACTCGACTTTGAAGGATATGCCATTGGCGGCCTGGCAGTGGGGGAGTCCCGTGAGGAGATGCTTCGGGCGCTAGATGCGGCCCTCGAGCATCTGCCCACCGCGAAAGTGCGCTATCTGATGGGTGTCGGTGATCCCATCGGGATTCTCGAGGCAATTTCGCGTGGCGTTGACATGTTCGACTGCGTCGCGCCGTCGCGCATGGCCAGGCACGGTACCGCGATGACCTTTGCGGGAAAACTGCACCTTAAAAACTTGGTGTACCAACGAGATCAGGACCCCATCGAAAAAGATTGCCCTTGTGAAGCCTGCCAAAACTATCCACGCGGCCTTATTCGTCATCTCGTTACCGTTGGTGAGCCGACAGGGGGTAGCCTATTGACGCTGCATAACTTGACTTTTATGCACAGGCTCATCGAAAAAGCGCGCAAAGCGATCGACGATGGCAGCCTGGCCAAACTTGTGAGTTCTACCCGTGACTCTTGGGGCAACTAGCATGTTCTGAGTTATTGCGGCCATAGTTGGAGATTGACATGCTTTTCGCAGCAACAGCGACCACTTCGAGTCAGAGCAGCATTACCTCGCTGCTTTTTCCGCTGCTTCTAGATC
>JAKASN010000156.1 GCA_021819025.1 Actinomycetes bacterium
ATGGAGCCTCAACAAAGTTGTCGCCTCCGACGAAATCGTGGCCGCTATCGCAGCGGAATTTCCCGTCGAGGAGGTTCCCCACGGTTCCGAGCCAGCTTCGCGATACCGCTATCTTGACGGAAAAGGTGAATTCGGGGTGATTCCAACCGTGACCAAGCCTTTCTGTGCCAGTTGCGACCGGGTGCGGATTACCGCCGAGGGTCAGTTCCGCACCTGTCTGTTCTCAGTAGATGAGTTTGACCTGCGCAAGATCATGAGGAGCGGCGGCTCGGATCTCGAGTTGCGTAGCGAAATCGAACGCGCGGTGGGCTTGAAATGGGCTGGACACCAGATTGGCAACGTCAACTTCCTCCGGCCGGCACGCTCGATGAGCCAAATCGGGGGCTGATTCTCAGAGCTAGAATCATCTGCTTCTCGTGCACGCGGTCGTCAATCTGATCTAGGCTCTTATCCCATGACAGATTCCGGACTAACCCATCTTGATCCGCTTGGCCGGGCACGCATGGTAGACGTGACTCCCAAAGATCCCACCCACCGGCGGGCAGTGGCGAGATGCAAAGTTAACATGCTTCCCGAGACCACCGCAAAGGTGGCAACAAACGCCATCAACAAGGGGGACGTGCTCGGAGCAGCCAGAATTGCCGGGATACAGGCAGCAAAGCGTACCTCGGATCTCATTCCCCTATGTCACCCTCTGCTAGTGGGTGCAGTATACGTGAACTTCCTTCTTGGCGATGACTATGTCGAGGTGGAAGCTCAGGTGGAAACGGTGGATCGCACCGGGGTTGAGATGGAAGCAATGACAGCGTGCTCGGTCGCAGCACTGACCATCTATGACATGTGTAAGTCGGTCGACCGTTCCATGGTGATCGGCGATCTGGCGCTGTGGGAAAAAGTTGGCGGACGTTCCGGAATGTGGAAAAGACCGGGACGTGATGAGCTTGCAGATCCGATCTTTTAGGCTCTGAGGGATAATCTCGCGCACTTGAGCATGAAAACTTGCCCAATTTGAAAAAAACATCACAACAACCGCGTAATTACACTAGTGTAATTCCCTAGAGACAAGAGGTCTTCCTTGAGGTGGTACATGTCGCTGACATTGGTACTAACGGCTTGGGCGCTAGTACTTCTCATTCCGGCAGTCATCAAGATGCGCAACCGAGGCATCCATACTTCAGTCTCAAAATTTCATGACCAGTTGATAGTGCTTGGCAGAACCTCCACCGTCAGTGGCCACAGTGCAGAAGTCCACACGACGCAAACCTATCTATTTGCGCATTCATCCACTTCCAGAGTCCAAACTCGCGGATTCGTGGCTCCCAACGCAAATACTGTCATGGCGGGGTCTCCCGCGGAGATGCGACGGTTCCGCCAAACTGAGCTACGGCAACGCCGCACCATGATCGTCTTCTCGCTACTGGTATTGTTCTTGGTCTCAGCCTTGGTGATGGTGCTGGCCCTTTCTCTCTTCACCGCAGTTCTGGCGATGTCATCACTGATCATGCTTGCTCTTTATATGGGCATGCTCATCAGAATTCGCAATACCGCGGTTCTTCGTGCGCAATACCGGGCTAGGGCTGAAAGCGCTGCCTTCGAGTACCAGTCAGCGTTGGCCCCCGAGGAACCCCGAGCCTCGCTCACACGAGGGAAATCTTCGCCTATTCGAATTGCAAAGACATACGACGTGGCGCGGGCCAACTAGAGTTATCTTTTGCCGTGCGCGGGGGTGTAGCTCAGTTGGTAGAGCGCTACGTTCGCATCGTAGAAGTCGGCGGTTCGAGTCCGCTCACCTCCACCAAAGTATCCGTCTGAGAACCCTGCGCCTTCTCGGTGCCCTCGGTTCCAGCCTCAGGCCCTCCCTCCGGAGTATCCGGATGGGCAGTTTTCTTTATGTCAAGCGTGTGATGAACACTCGCTGGCCCTAGCTTTCAAGGGAGTTGTCGCTGCTCTTTAGTTGCTCTGTGACAAAGCCCCCAGCTTTGACGTCCGTTAACACGCGGAATGTATCAACTGACAGGAACGTAGCAACTGACTTTGGACGACCTTCAAGCCAGTTCAAAGGTTTATAGGTAGTGAGGCGGGCTTGCCAGTCTGAACAACGCACACCCGAGGGAACACCCACAGTCGAAGTGGACCAACAATTGGGGAACCCTCAACATCTCCATGACTTTAAGAACCAGAGATTCGATCCTCCGCTAGACACTACTCACGGCATATGACATGGACTTTAGGTGTGCCAGCTGATCAGGTGGTGAGTACACAAGGAATCTTACGCCACTTTCATCGCACATTTAGGCAGCGAAAGTGCCCCTCTCGTGGGTGGCGTCGAGATGCAACTTGATCTCGCCACCCCCGCTGCAAATGCCTTGGATTCTGAGGTAGATATTGGGCGAATCCGCGATCCCACCTCTTTGCCCTCGAGACTCCACTACCGGGGACTGAAATGCCTACTGGCGTCGTCGATCGACACCCTGAGACAAAGGTCATGGCGAACAGCACTAAAACTGTCGACACGATGCGCCGGGTTTACATGGGTTCATCGCCAATTTCCGCAGTCTCTGACACGCTCGCGGCACCCCATAGGCAGCTATTCCCGGGTAAGAGAAATGCCGAGGTCTGGCTTCAGTGCAGAAGCCACCCAGCGCGGCCACATCATCGCTCCGTGACATCGGAAGGAGACGACGCTCTCGTTGCGCACGTCGAATGAATGCGGCCGGCTCCGATACCGACCCCTTCGGAGCGCCAGGGTATGGTGTCCGGGTTCGATCGAGATCTCCTTTGCCTCATGCGGCTCGATCGATCCGACACCTACGCCGTCGATGTCGATCTCGAAGGTCCCACGACGAAGCTCGATACCGACGCCTTCTCGGGTCAGCTTAAGAGTTGCTGACAACGCTTTAGTCCTTTCCGTGTGCGCTCCTTTGGGGGCAGTTTCTTTCGTCGCCGGGAGAATTGGATCCTTCAACGGCGCGTACCCGTGCCGAGCTACTCTCGGTCGAACACGGTTGCCACGAGACGTAATGCCCTTGGCGTCAATGTATATCATCTGGAATGCGAGCGCCAGCCCACTTGGGCAGGCGGGAACCAGTCCAGTACAAGTCGGCAACTCGGGCGCGGATCGATTCGACGACGTGCCCGAGTTGCCGAACACTAGCGCGTCTTGCCTTTGTCCAACCTTGCACCTTCGACTCGCCAGAACGGAGCCCCGTTTTCGTTCTACCAACCGCCCTCACCTTTACTAGGGAACTGTAGATCCCAAAACCGAGACAAGCCTCGACACCTGGGCGCAGCAGTACCACATCCCCACACCGCGAGGCCACCGTCAAATCGCGCCCATACGCGCAAGGCTGCAGACGCCAGATCGACACGGCAGATGGCAAATTGCCTTGGCGAGTGGTTAGTGGGGAGAGATCCGTTAGGCTTTCGTCCTCTCGGCTTCATTGCCCGCGCCCGACGCACTACGGTAGTGGGAAAGCTCCCTGGAGGTAGCGTCGAGCCATGATGAGCCAAGCAGCAAGAGATCGCCTCAAGCGGTTCAATCCCGGCGACGCATTCTTTGGCTATCGCCGTCGCTTCATTCCCGGGGATCTCACCGCGGCGGCTACTCTATTGGCCATCGCGATCCCCGAGCAAATCGCCACTTCGAAATTGGCAGGCATGCCTCCGCGAGCCGGACTCTATGCATTCATCGCCGGATCCATCGCAATTGCCATCTTCGGCTCTACTAGGCAAATGTCGGTCGGATCCGATTCGACTATCGCGCCGATATTTGCCGCCACCATATCCACCATCGCGATAACAGGCACTCTGGAGTACCAGCACTTGGTAAGTTTTGTAGCGCTTGCCACGGGCATCCTGGTGCTGCTAGCTGGAGGTCTCGGTCTCGGCTGGGTTGCCGACTTGATGTCGATACCCATGGTGGATGGGATCCTCGCAGGTATCGCTCTCGAGATCACCGTCGGACAGCTTCCCCTAGTGCTGGGAATTGCCAAGGGCGGGACCACCACCATCAGCAAACTGGCGCACCTCGTCACCTCGCTCTCAGCGAGCAACTTGGCGACCCTTGCCGTAGCTGTCACCGCGCTGATACTCGTGGTTGGACTTGAACGCTTGAACCGGAAAATTCCCGGTCCCCTCGTGGCGGTGGTTGTGACGGCAGCGATGGTGCCAATGTTCTCGCTCACCCACCATCACGTGGCGATACTGGGGCGCCTCACCGGTGGCCTGCCGAGCTTCGCCCTTCCTGCCCTTAACCCCGAAAGCCTGCAAAGTCTACTCTCCACCGCCTTGACGGTGGCGTTTGTGACCCTGGTACAAACTACCGCGACGGCAAGATTTATCTCCGCACAAAGCAGCGTCGACTCCTCAATCGACAATGACCTAGTGGGAGTGGGGATCGGGAGTATTCTCGCTTCTTTTTTGGGTAGCTTCGCAGTCGATGCAAGTCCACCTCGTTCGGCGATCGTGCTATCTTCGGGGGGAAAGTCGCAGTTGCCGAGCCTCGCCGCTGCTCTGGTGATGATTCCCGGCGTCCTTGTCGCGCTTCCGCTGCTCATGGACCTCCCCGAAGCGACGCTGGGCGCGATACTGCTCATCATCGCCTCACGCCTGGTACGCATAGCAGAATTCAAGGAGATCTACAAATATGCCAAGATCGAGGCACTTCTTGGCGGAGTTGCTTTCATCTCGATTGTGATCCTGGGCATTGAAGCTGGCGTGGTCACTTCCATCGTCATCTCGCTCGCCTATCGCACCAGAATGATTGCGCGCCCCCACGACCGCATCCTCGGGCGGGAGATCGGAACTGACCATTGGGTCGACCCGGCCACTGCCAAGACCGAATCCATCGATGGCATCATGGTCTATCTCGTCGAAGCGCCAATGTGGTTTGGCAACGCACAGTACATCTGCCGCCGACTCGCCAAGCTCGTCGCCGAACAATCCAAGCCAGTTCGCGCACTGGTCATCGATGCGGCCGGAATTCCCGACATCGACTACACAGCGATAAGATCGTTTCGTCTGCTTCGTCTCGAGCTCCAGCACCAGGACATCGAGCTGCTTTGGGCACGCCCCATCGGTCCCCTCGCAGCACAGCTTCAAGCCGCCACTGCTCGCACTACCGGCTCGTCGGCGAAGTCCTTTGCCAACGTCGCAGATGCGGTTACCTACGCACTAAACAACCTCATCGCACCCGGGACAGATGAAAGCAAAGAATCGTGAGCCGGCCAGGCACACCGGTGGGAGCACAGGGAGATTTTCTCTCGCCTTGTCCCTCGTCGCCATTCCGAAGAGATTCTTGAAAAAGTGCGCCCCATCCCGCGCGAAGCGAGCGACGGCACTTATGGCTCAAGTGGGAGTAGAATTTTGGATCGGACAGAATCGAGGGCTCGTTCGTAACGGTGGCTCGAACCTAGACCAAGTAAATCGCCCCAACTCCGATCCCGAATTCAATGCCCGGGATTGGAAGAGTGCGCTTCGTTTTGCGTGGGCGCACATGAAAACAGATAACGTCAATGTCGCCGCAGCGGCATTTGCTTATCGCTGGTTCCTCTCCCTTTTCCCCATCATCATCGCTCTGCTAGGCATCGCCACTCTGATAACCT
>JAKASN010000157.1 GCA_021819025.1 Actinomycetes bacterium
GTAGGCTCCAGCAGGCAAAACCATACTGGAAGCTGGCGGGTCGAAAGACCCGTCTATCTCGATCGCCTGCCTCCGTGCAATGATGCTTGCCCCGCCGGCGAAGACATCCAAGGGTGGCTCTACCACGCCGAGGCGGGCGACTATGAAACCGCCTGGCGAAAGCTCATGGTCGATAACCCATTCCCTGCCATCATGGGAAGGGTCTGCTACCACACTTGTCAGACCGCCTGCAATCGCGCCACCCTTGACGACGCCGTGGGCATCAACGCAGTCGAACGTTTCCTTGGAGATCTAGCGATCGAACGGGGTTGGAAAATTACGCCAGCTGAACCAGAGACGCAAAAGTCGGTTCTCGTAGTGGGCGCAGGTCCCTCGGGCCTCTCCGCCGCATATCACCTCAGGCTCCGGGGCCATTCAGTGACCATCTTCGAAGCAGGTCCACGGCCGGGCGGAATGATGCGTTTCGGAATACCCAAATATCGACTTCCTCGAGATATTCTCGATGCCGAGGCTGCGCGAATCGCTGACATGGGGATCGATATCCTCTACAACCGCAAAGTAGACGACCTCGCAGCGACCATGGAAGACAACCACTTCGACGCAGTATTCCTTGCCATTGGAGCTGAAGTTGGAAAGCGCGCCTACATTCCCGCAGGCGACTCTGCGCACATCCTCGATGCGGTCTCCTTCCTTGCCAGCATGGAAGGAGAGAACCCGCCGTTGTTGGGGCGCAAGGTCGCCATCTATGGCGGGGGAAACACCGCCATGGACGCCGCGCGTACCGCCAAGCGCCTCGGAGCCACTGAGGCCATCGTGGTCTATCGCCGCACCCGCGACCGCATGCCTGCCAACGACGTCGAGGTCGAAGAGGCCGAAGAGGAGGGGGTGGAAATGCGCTGGCTCTCCACCATCCGTCATGCCGAAGCCGGGCGACTGGTCATCGAGAAGATGCGCCTCGACGAATCGGGGTGGCCGGTCGCCACGGGCGAGCTAGAAGAACTAGAAGCTGACTCGCTTATCCTCGCTCTAGGCCAAGAAGTCGACCTTTCGCTCTTGTCGAGTCTCGAAGAGGTAAGCATTGATGACGGCGTAGTGCAAGTCGATCGGCATATGATGACCGGGCGCGCTGGCGTCTTCGCCGGTGGCGATATGGTACCAAGCGAGCGGACTGTCACTACCGCCATCGGACATGGAAAGCTCGCCGCCAAAAATATCGACGCCTACTTGCGAGGCGGAGTCTTCGCTAAAGGCGAGCGTCACGAAATCGCTTCGTTCGAGATGCTCAACACCTGGTACTACTCCGATGCCTCTGCGCAGCTACGTCCCAAACTGGATATGGTGCGTCGTCAGTCGACATTTGATGAAGTGGTGTTGGGGCTCGATGAGAGCAACGCACTCTTTGAAGCCCGAAGGTGCCTCTCCTGCGGAAATTGCTTCGAGTGCGACAACTGCTATGGCGTCTGTCCAGACAACTCGGTAATCAAACTCGGTTCAGGTCTTAGATACCAATTCGACTACGACTACTGCAAGGGATGCGGAATTTGCGCCCAAGAGTGCCCTTGTGGCGCAATCAAGATGATACCGGAGATGACCTAACAAGCGGGCGGTAATTGGGCCCCGGCATGACGTCGCGAAAGTTGACGCCCCGAATCGATACATCCCCATGGTAGATCTCAATTCCGGCGGCCGATACCTCAGTGCTAGCTGAAGGAGCACTGGCCGCAGGGGGGCATGGCGAAGGCGAAGCACCACTTGGGGACCTCCAAGTTTCAAGGGCACGCTGGCGATAAGAGAATACTCGGGCGCCGCACATATCCACAATGGCGGGCTTAACATTGGCTAAGAGGGAGTTCTGATTATAAGTTGGCCCCGGCGACAACAATGCCCGGAAAGGCGGCGAAGCGAGTTCACCTAAAAATCCGCACGCGCCTTAGGTATCGAGTACAGCTCGAGATCTAATCCGTTGGACATCTTTGACTCGAAGTTAACTTGAGCAACGCTTTAGCAAGGAGTTAGCAGCATGTCTAAGCCACCAACCAAAGACACCAGATCACCCGTTCGCCTACCAAGCAAGGCCAACCAGGCTATCGGTCCAATCGCCAAGCGGATCGTCGTAATCCTCGGTGGTCTCCTGGTCGCGGCCTCGGCGGCGATTCACCTGCATCTTTGGGCGGGCGGCTACCGGCATATTCCCGTGGTGGGGAATCTCTTCCTGGCACAGGGCATTACCGGAATAGTTATTGCCATCACCCTGGTGCTACGCAGTCGACCGAGTGTGATCGTGATCTCGGCTGGATTCTTGGGCGCAACCATGGCCGGACTTCTCCTAAGCGCATCACGCGGCATCTTCGGGTTTCGAGAGACCCTTTACGCTCCTTATGCCGTCACCTCGCTCGCGGTAGAAGCAGTCGGCGTACTGATTTTTGTGATCTTATTGGCACAAATTTGGACTTCACGCCATCGCGAGATCCGCGCGCCAAGCCCGAGACCAAAAAGGCAGCTACGTTAGCCCAAGAGCACAAGGTCGACGTCGCTGCCCTAAACGCCTCTCAAAACCGGAGATACCTTTGAGCGCTCAAGTTCATCATCGACCAAGCCGTTCCCAACCGCCCGAGGCGGTCATAGGCGCCATGTACTGACTAAGCGCGAGTCGCGCGATCCCCCCTGCGGGAGCGGCGAGTCTTTTGGCGATAAGAAAAGGCGTTTTAGTCATTGATCAGCACCAGGCGTCTGGGGATCTTCGCGAAGCCGACCAACTCCCAGATGTCTTGACGCTTCTCTGGCGCTGAATGGAGCCTCTTGCACCATGGTGCGTTGAGGCCGACGCGATGAGGCGCTGGGTCGCAAATTGACACGTGTGACGATCGGGCTTATCCTGCTATAGAAGCAGCCACAGGTGTAACATGGCGAGCGAGAGCCCGCTTGGTTTTTGGGATGGGTGCCAGGAAGGGAGCGTGGATGCCCGAACAACACGATGCGCCGGATCGACTCGAATTTAGCGGTTTTACTGCTACTTTTCAACCTTATCTGAGCGCTCGGTTCGAGGTGAGGCTCTCGCGCCTCTGCCATCTTCCCCTAGCGCAACGGGCATCCGTGGTTGCACCGCTAGCGATTCCTAAGATTTCTTGGCGAATCCATTGAGAAGAGGAAGGCCATGAAGCCGACTGATATCGAGAACCCTGACTTTTTCCACAGGGTTGTCGAATGCCAATGGGCGTGTCCCGCTCACACTGACGTTCCCGAGTACATCCGTCTCATCGCACAGGGGCGCTATGACGATGCCTACATGGTCAACCGCTCCTCAAATGTCTTCCCAGGAATCCTCGGACGGACTTGTGACCGTCCCTGCGAACCAGCGTGTCGACGCCAACGTGTGGATGGAGCCCCTGTTGCGATTTGCAGGTTGAAACGCGTAGCCGCCGATCTTCACGGCGATATCTCCGATCGCTTGCCCCATGCCCCGGAGAGGCAAAACGGAAAGCGCGTTGCCTGTATTGGAGCGGGGCCGGCGTCATTAACTGTTGCCAATGACCTCATGCCATTGGGTTACTCGGTAACCATCTTTGACGATGCTACTGGATCGGGTGGGTTGATGCGCACTAGCATTCCGGCATTTCGCCTCCCCGAAGAAGTGCTCGAGGAAGAGACAGCTTCCATCCTAAATATGGGGGTGGACATACACTATTCGACACCCATTTTGAGCATGCGAGAGCTGCTAGAGGATCACTACGACGCGATCTTCATTGGGAGCGGCGCGCCACGAGGCAAAGACCTAGACCTTCCCGGACGCCACGGACCAGCAGATAATCACATCCACATCGGCTTGGACTGGCTAAAATCGGTGGCTTTTGGCCATATCGACTCGATTGGCGCCAAAGTTCTGGTCATCGGAGTCGGCAACACTGCAATGGACTGCTGTCGAACCGCACGACGCCTGGGAGGAGACGAGGTCAAGATCGTGGCGAGGCGACCCAGGGGATTTTTCAAGGCCTCGACATGGGAGCTCGAAGATGCCGAGGAGGAGCTCATTGAAATCGTCGTCAACCATGCCCCGAAGCGCTTCGTTGTCGAAGGCGACAAACTGCTTGGAATGGAGTTCGAAGTGCTGGATTGGGACGAGAAGGCAAGACACTCCGAAGTGCTCGAGACAGTTTTTATCCCATGTGACGACGTCATTCTCGCTATCGGACAAGAAAATTCCTTCCCTTGGATCGAACGAAGCATCGGTATCGAATTCGGCCCAGACGGCCTTCCCGTCCTAGACGCTAAGACCATGGAAACCACGCTGCGTGGAGTATTTGTTGGCGGTGACGCGGCGTTTGGCCCCAAGAACATCATCTGGGCAGTAGCACAAGCCCACGAGGCGGCGATCTCGATAAATAATCACTGTCAAGACATCGCGACCGACGAGCGGCCACCACAGATGATGGAGCTGCACAGCCAGAAGATGGGAATCAGCGAGTGGAGCTACGGTAATGACTACAACCCCGCTCCCCGCCAGCAGATGAACCACATCGCCCTGACAGAGCGCTTCGCGCAGTTAGGTCTCGAGGTTGAGCTTGGATTCAGCGCCGAACAGACGGCCCGCGAAGTCGAGCGCTGCCTCAACTGCGACATCCTGCCGGTGTTTCGCGCGCCCCTTTGCATCGAATGCGACGCCTGTATCGACGTTTGTCCGGTAGAGTGCCTCACCATCACCCGCAACGACGATGATGAGCTTCAATTGAGAGCGATGCTCTCTGCGCCTTCGAAAAATCTCAATGAGCCAATCTATGTCTCAGACGGGCTCCCACAGACTGGAAGGATCATGGTTAAAGACGAGAACCTTTGTGTGCACTGCGGACTCTGCGCTGAACGCTGTCCCACTGCGGCATGGAACATGGAAAAATTCGACCTGCGCCTCGGATACGCCGCAATAAGGGCTTCGCTATGAGCTCATTGAATAGCAATATCTACGCCGAAGATCAGGGGATCACTTTCGCGACCCGGGTCAATGACTTCTCGATGAAGTTCGCCAACGTCAATGGCAGTGGCTCGGCAAGCGCCAACAACCTTATTCTGCGTGCGATATTTCGTATGGGAGTGCCGGTATCAGGTAAAAACCTCTTTCCCTCCAACATCCAGGGTCTTCCGACTTGGTTCGAGATCCGCGTAAACGGCGCTGGACATACCGCACGCTCAAATAGCTACGACTTGATGGTGGCGATGAACGGACAAACTTACGGCGAAGATTTCGCCCAGGTTCGGCCCGGAGGGTATGTACTTTATGATTCGAGTTGGCCGCTCGCGGCGAGCCTGTTGCGTGAGGACCTCAACTACCTAGGTATACCGCTAGCACAGCTCTGCGGAGAGAAGTTCTCCGAGGCACGCGTTCAGATCCTGATGAAAAATGTCGCCTACGCGGGCGCGGTGGCAGCGCTCACCTCGCTCGATCTCGCGGTGATCTCTGACCTCCTCGGGGAGTCCTTTGCCAAGAACCCCAAGCTACGAGATTCAAACCAAATGGCGCTGAGGATCGGCTACGACTTTTCCTGCGAGAACTTCCCCTGTCCGCTGCCCTTTAGACTTGAAAAGCGCGATTC
>JAKASN010000158.1 GCA_021819025.1 Actinomycetes bacterium
CCGTACAATCAGGGCGTCGCCCTGTCCGCCGCCGCCGCAAAGAGCTGCGGCACCGTAGCTCTCACCACGCAGTGCCAACTCGGTGAGCAGTGTGAGCGCGAGACGCGATCCTGAGGCGCCAATGGGATGACCCATGGCGATGGCCCCACCATTGACATTGACGATGTCGTCTGTGATACCAAGATCATCCATCGAGGCGGCCGCCACTGCCGCGAAAGCTTCATTGATTTCATAGAGAGAGATATCGGTTAGTGACAGTCCCGCCTTGGCGGCGGCAGCCATAATAGCCCGAGAAGGCTGGGTGAGCAGAGATGCGTCAGGCCCTGCCACTTGACCGTATGCCACGACTTGGCCAAGGGGTGTCACTCCGCGGCGCTCCACCTCAGCGGCAGACATCACGATAAGCGCACTGGCACCATCGGAAATCTGCGAGGCATTTCCCGCGGTAATGGTGCCATCGGAGCTGAATGCTGGGCGCAAACTCGCGAGGCTTTCCGGGGTAGTTCCGGGGCGGACGCCTTCGTCGGTGTCGACGATTACGGGATCGCCTTTTCGCTGGGGAATCCGCACGGGCGCGATCTCCGAGGCAAAGCGACCATCCTTGATCGCCGTCGCGGCACGCTCATGGGAGTTGGCAGAAATTTGATCTTGGCGGCCACGGGTAACCGTTGGAAAACCACCCAGATAGCGCTCGGTTCCCAGACCCATCGCGCACTGGTCGAAGGCGCAAAAGAGGCCGTCGTACATCATCGAGTCGATAACTTGAGCATCGCCAAGTCGCAAACCCGATCGCGCCCCTGGGAGCAGATATGGCGCGCGCGACATCGACTCCATGCCTCCGGCGACTACCACGTTGGCTTCCCCCGCCTCGATCATGAGGTCGGCCAAGTAAATTGCGTTGAGACCCGAGAGGCAGACTTTGTTAATAGTCGTCGCGGGAATCGACATGGGAATTCCGGCCTTTACCGCAGCTTGGCGAGCGGTAATCTGACCCTGGCCAGCTTGTAGCACTTGACCCATGAAGACGTAGTCCACTTCATCGGGAGCGACCAGCGCTCGGGCGAGCGCCTCGGCAATGGCGACTCCACCGAGTTCCATGGCGCTAACTCCCGAGAGTGCACCCTGAAATTTGCCGATTGGTGTTCTGGCACCGGCGACCAGAAAAGATCCAGCCATCTCTACCTCCGAGGCTGTGAGACCCAACCCGGCGGCTCATGCAGCTGAACGCGAGATGGGATCTGATAAACGATTACTTTCCTTTGATCGTAGTTAGCTGATTGGTGATGGCTGTCCGAAGTTTGGTGATTCCCCGCTCATCTTGGTGGCAAAGGTGATGCCGAGATCCATCTCACGAGCGCAAGATGTTGGATTATCGTCAGCGAGAGTCATTATCGGCTTGGTGTAGTCCCAAGATGGTAATAAATTCTAAGAATGAACGAATTCGCCGATGCGATTTCCGCGGGAGCTTCCGCGGCCGAGATTGAAGCCATACCCCTGCCGAGCCATTACCGCGCGGCCTACATCCTGCGCGAAGATGCCGAGATATTCGCGGGTCTAGCTTCTGCAGACAAAGATCCCCGCAAGACGCTCAAGGTGGGTGCGGTGCCTACTCCCGAACTCGCCCCCGACGAGGTCTTTGTGGCTATCATGGCCTCCTCAATCAATTTCAATACCGTATGGTCGGCGATCTTTGAGCCGGTCTCCACCTTTTCTTTCTTGGACCGCCTCGGGAAATCCGGATCGCTGTGGGATCGCCGTCACGTGCAGCCTTACCACGTCGTGGGCTCGGATGGCTCGGGTGTAGTGATTCGCGTGGGCTCTGCGGTGCGCAACTGGAAAGTTGGCGACAAGGTGACAATCCATTGCAACTACGTCGACGACCAGGATCCCAGTGCCCACGACGACTCGATGATGGCGGCGAACCAGCGGATCTGGGGGTTCGAGACCAACTTTGGTG
The DNA here is from genome assembly GCA_021819025.1 of Actinomycetes bacterium. Taxonomy (GTDB): domain Bacteria; phylum Actinomycetota; class Acidimicrobiia; order Acidimicrobiales; family Acidimicrobiaceae; genus Acidithrix. The sequence continues at coordinate 1,958 of JAKASN010000158.1, forward strand.
GTCTAGCGGATCTAGCCGTGGTCAAAGCCAACCAGCTCATGCCAAAGCCTGCGCACCTCTCTTGGGAGGAGGCCGCCTGCAACGCGCTGTGCAACTCGACCTCCTATCGCATGCTGGTATCAAAAAATGGCGCCGCGATGAAACAGGGCGATGTGGTACTGATTTGGGGAGCCACCGGTGGCATCGGCGGCTACGCGGTGCAATACGTGCTCAACGGAGGTGGAATCCCCGTTGGGGTGGTATCTTCGCCGGAGAAAGCCGAGCTGCTCAAAGAGATGGGATGCGAGGCGGTCATCGATCGACGCGCCAACAATTATCGCTTCTGGAAGGACGAGCACACCCAAGACGAGTCGGAATGGCGCCGCTTTGGTAAAGATATCCGAGATCTCGTCGGCGAGGATCCCGACATCGTCTTTGAACATCCTGGTCGCTCTACCATGGGGGCGTCGGTCTTTGTCGCGAAACGGGGCGGCACCATCATGACGTGCGCGGCTACCAGCGGTTACATGATCGAATACGACAATCGCCACCTTTGGATGAAGCTAAAGTCGATCAAGTCGAGCCACTTTGCCAACTACAAGGAGGCTTTCGAGGCGAATCGCCTCATCTCCAAAGGTATGATCCAGCCGATATTGTCTCGGACTTACGACCTAGAGAGTGTTGGCGAAGCATGCAACTCGGTGCGTCGCAATGAGCACGAAGGGAAGATCGGAGTACTCTGTCTCGCGCCTGAAGAGAATCTTGGCATCGATGATCGAGAATTTCGCCTACGGGTTGGCGAAGAGAAGATCAGTCGCTTCAAGCGCTTCTCGGGATCGCACTCCTGAAAGTACTAAAGACACAGAGAAAGGTGTTGAAGAAGATGTTAGAGGAGATCGACCACGTAGGAATTGCGGTGAACGACCTTGAAGCTGCGGTGAAGTTTTACGAAGATGCCTTCGGTGCGGTAGTCGTTCATCGCGAAGTCATAGAGTCTGACGGTGTCGAAGAGGCACTTATCAACGTGGCCGAATCATACATCCAGCTCCTCACACCGATGCACGACGAATCTCCCGTGGCGAAATTTATTGCCAAGCGTGGCGAAGGTATCCATCACATCGCCTATCGAGTGGACTCTTGTGCAGACGCTCTCAAGAGCGTGGTCAGCCACGGCTATGAGGCTATCGATCCGCTGCCACGTCCCGGATCGCGCGGCACTACGGTGGCGTTCATCAGCCCGAAGAGCTCATTTGGAACTCTCATTGAGTTGGTGCAAGAGTAAGGTCAAATAAAACGGCGCGGAGGGGGTGGGATTCGAACCCACGGTGCCTTGCGACACAACGGTTTTCGAGACCGCCCGATTCGGCCACTCTCGCACCCCTCCGGTTCTCATGACATACTAATCACTGCGCAGCTGGTCGAAGAACCGACTCATCAATTCCGCACACTCATTTTCCATCATGCCGCCAAGCCAAGGGATCTCGTGGTTGAGCCGCGGATCCGAGGTAAGGCCGTAGAGGCTCGCCACGGCGCCAGCCTTGGGATCCCAAGCGCCAAAATAGAGGTTTCTGATTCTGGCATTTATGAGCGCTCCGGTGCACATGGGGCAAGGTTCGAGCGTGCAGTAAAGATCACAATCGGTTAGCCTCCAGCTGCGCTTTAACTCTGCAGCACTTTCTAGGACGAGGAGCTCGGCGTGCGCAAGCGGGCTCTGTCGAGCCTCCCTGAGGTTGTGGCCCCGTGCGATGATCTTGCCGTCGCTTACGATCACTGCGCCGATGGGGACTTCGCCGGCATCTCGTGCCAACGCCGCCTCACTTAGTGCAACTGTCATCGCCCCTGGGAGATAGTTCTTGGCGAGAAGTTCGAGATCCAACCGGCGGGCTCCTTGCTTTCAACTATTTGTCGATGTCACTACGTTGTCGCCAAAGCTGGTCTCACCCCAAGGCTTGGAGAGCGTGAGAGTTGCTAGCCGAGCCTGCGGGGTCGAATCTCGAAATGACCCATGGCGGAGGAGGTGGGATTCGAACCCACGGTGAGTCTCCCCACACACGATTTCCAATCGTGCCGATTCGACCGCTCTCGCACTCCTCCGTAAACGAATAGACTATTCGTTTGTCATGCGCCTGGCGCTATGAGAGGGGGTCGGGCCCTGCGCGGCTTGTCCCCGTGAACCGGGTCAGGGTCGGAAGACAGCAGCCCTCAGCGGAACGGCAAGGGTGCCGCAGACAGTCTGACCTCCTCTCATAGCACCAGCCTGGCTATTTGAAGATATCTCGAACTTCACTGGGGACCAAGCGAGTTGCTCCACTCCGGGCGCGCGCAACAAGCGCAGGACTTCGGAAATTGCAAAATAATTGTCCCCTAGACGAGGGATATTTGCATGATTTAACAAAGTCATGACATTAAGCGGCGTGAATTTCTCCAATCGGCATATACCCTGTGGGGTATGTGTAGAGCTGTTACCTGTAATAAATGTAAGCGCCCGTCATGGGCCGGATGTGGTGCTCATGTTGAGCAAGTGCTTGGTCATGTGCGGCCAGCCGACCGTTGTAAGTGTGGTACCGAAGAGCCCGCGGCAAAGACGCGACGCTGGTTTGCCCGCTGATAAATCGATCGTCGCTTTGGTGCCGGTGCGAGTAGTCGTAACGGTGCTAAAGCGGCTCAATCAAGCCTGAATGTGAAGTTTGGCTCCCCTAGGGGAGCCAAACGCTCTCAAAGGGCTCCCTCGGCAAGCAAAGTTGTGCTCTAGTGTTGACCTGGGCTTTGATGGGGTGCTAAGCGCTGCGCTCGTTTGAGGGCGTGCCGCTTATGAGGCGTTGGTGTCTTTAAGGTAATTGGAGTTGCCTCGCCAGCGGGTCTGGGCCTTACTGGTTGATGAGGCGAAGCTCCTCAAGGACTTGATTGGCACGACACCCAAAGTGCAGACGAGCCCGATCTTGCGGGTTTTTCCTACTAGTAACGCTCCCAATGCTTTCGAGGTTTCCCGACGAGAAGGTCACGAAGTTCGAACCAAGGTTCGGCTTGGCGACACGATGCTCCTCGTGAAACGGCGTTCTGGCACGAAGATTCCTCAGGGTTGCAAATTCGCGAGGGTATTGGCCATTGCATCACGAATGCGCTTGGTCGCTCGCAGATCTTGTTATCCCACGGCGGGCCGGAGCTTGGCGCTGAGTTGGAATCTCGCAATCTCGGCTGGCTTGGCGTCGTCGGGGGCTAGACGATGCCTTTGCCAAAATCGACGCCTGCTCAGTTTCGCCCGATGTCCTAGGTGGTCGCCTGCATTGGACACGCGATGCTCAACCGCAAGCCGAGCGGATAACTCTTATGGCGTTAGCTCCCAGGATCGCATTCGCTTCACTTTGGTGAAATCCCTTCTCAAGTAGAGCCTCCTCGATAAGCGCGAACTGCTGGTATCGGGTCATTACGGGTTTAAAGTTGGCATCCATGTCGGTTCCGATTCCAACATGGGGCGTGCCGACGACGTCAACGAGGCGCACAATCTCCTCGACAAAGTCTGGAAACGTTTTTGAGGCGATACCGGCGGGCCAAGCTCCGATGACTCCTCCCGCACCGGCGACGGCTTTAGCCAAGTCTTTGCTGATCAACCTTGGATGGTCATGTCCGGGACTCTGGA
>JAKASN010000159.1 GCA_021819025.1 Actinomycetes bacterium
ACGACCAGAGCAGCGAGTTGAAAACTTGATTGGTTCCCAGGCGCATGCGATATCCGAGGATGCCATGGTCAATGGGAGAAAGCCCCGACGCAATAGAGGTGAGGGCGGTCGCCGTGGTTGTCGGGGCGACCGAGGAGATCGCCGAACCGCCGAGGGAGGCCAGAACCGGCGCGTAATTAGCGTAATCTCGAAGCTGGTGTTGCCCTAGGCCATCGATCACGAAGACGACTATTTGAGAAGCTTCAGTGATGACCTTGGGGATCCAGCTTCGATCAGAAGCATCCATGACGAGGCCAAGGGCGTCGATACGCTCGAGAATGTCACTCTCAACTGGCCACGCCTCGCCGTTGCGAGTGTCACCGAGCGCCAACGCGATGGCAGGCACCACGTTAGTTATGCACGCCCTTCCATATTCGGGAATTGGAATCGTCATCGTGCTTGTGTTTTTCACATCCCTTTGCCTCTTGGCAGACTAACACCCCAAGGGTGACTGGGTCGCCGCCATGTCGCCACGACAGCGTCGAAACCCTCGGCGTGAACAAGAGCAGAAGCGAGAAAAAGGGTAATCCTGACCGCCGAACTCGTCAATTGTGCGTACAAAGTCCGCCATCGGCTACGATTGTAGCCGTGAAGGTTTCGACTCGGGGAGATTATGCATCAAGGGCACTGCTCTCGCTCGCTCTGCATCTTGACGAACCCGGTCCCACCTCGGTGCAGGAAGTAGCCAAGCGCACCGGGCTTCCCCAGCCCTACCTCGAACAAATACTGCTCGCCCTCAAAGGTGCTGGCCTGGTAAAATCCAAGCGAGGCGTGGGCGGAGGCTATGTGCTGGCGCGTAGCCCGTCACAAATCACCCTCGCCCAGATCGTAAGTGCCGTGGACGGACCCATCGTGGCTGGCGACTTCGGTCTCCCCCACGAAAATGGCGCGTGCGAACACGAAGGCCAGTGCGTTTTGCTCGCGGTCTGGGAAGACGTCGGGGCACACATGCGCGAGCACCTGAGCTCTTTTACCCTTTTAGATATGGTGCGCCGAGCACGCGGCGAGACTCTGGCCCCCATCGCGGCCGCCCAACTAGACCACGCGTGACATCTGCGCATCGCAGCGTTATAATCTCCACGCAGACGGATCTTGCCCAAAGCCCTTATGGCGACAGTGGCGGTGTCCATCGGCGATTGGAGAGACGTGAGCGAAAGTTATAGCGAACCAAAGCCCTTTAGCTATCCCTCGAAATGGGAGTCGGACATCGTCTTATCCGATGGAGGAACTGTCGCGGTAAGACCGATCAAACCTACTGACGCGCCTCGCATTGAAGCCCTGCATGCGCGCCTCTCACCTGAATCGATCTATTTTCGCTTCTTCACTCCCCTGCCCCGACTCACCGATGCCATGCTTACGCGCTTTGTCAATGTCGACTACGTGGACCGCATGGCAATGGTGGCGCTTTTGGGCGATGAGATAATTGCCGTGGCGCGTTATGACCGCTTGCCCGGAAAGGGAACCGCCGAGGTGGCGTTTTTAGTCGACGATGCCCACCAGGGGCGTGGTCTCGCCACCATCATGCTGGAGTTCTTGGTCGAAGCCGCCAAGGAGGCGGGAATACATCGCTTCATCGCCGATACCCTGCCGGAAAACTCCCGCATGCTCAGGGTCTTTCGCGATGCGGGTTTTTCTGACACCAGGGCTTTCCAGGACGGGGTGATCCGGGTGGCTTTCGATATCGACCCGACAGCGCAATCGGTAAAGCGCATGCAGACCCGAGAGCAAAAGGCCGCCGCACGTTCGGTGAGCCGAATTGTCGCCCCCAAATCGATTGCCGTCATTGGGGCGTCTCGGGATCCTTACTCCGTTGGCAATGTGGTTTTTCGCAACATCCTCGAATCCAACTTCCAAGGACCGGTATATCCGGTGAACCCGGCGGCACCGTTTGTCTCTTCGGTAAAAGCGTACGCATCGATCGCCGAGATCCCCGACCCGATTGACTTGGCGGTAGTGATCATCCCGGCGCTCGAGGTGGAGCGCTTTATCGACGAAGCCGCAGAAAAGCAAGTCGGAGGCCTGGTAATCGTCTCCTCGGGCTTTTCAGACGCCAATGACGAAGGCGCGGCCATCGAAAGAGAGCTGGTGCGGCGCGCGAGGCGCCGAGGGATGCGTGTGGTAGGCCCAGCTTCGATGGGCGTCGCAAATACCGACCCGAAAGTATCGCTGAATGCCACGGTTGCACCTTATGCCATTGCTCCCGGTCGCGCATCGCTGATCGCACATTCGGGTGCGTTGGGCCTGGCGATCGTAGAAGAGGCGCGACGACGTGGTATCGGCCTGGCGACTTTTGTCTCCTCGGGAAATCGCGCCGATATATCTGGCAATGACATGTTGCACTACTGGGAGTCAGATCCCAACACCGACGTGATCTTGCTCTATTTGGAGTCATTTGGCAACCCCCGCAACTTTGCGCGCATTGCACGTCATGTCGGGCGCACTAAGCCGATCGTGGCGGTGAAGGCACGCCGCTACGGAGTTACACCGGCATCCATTAGAGCCGCAACCGCGGAGCGAGGGAGCTCAGAAGAAGCCGTGGTTTCCCCCAGCGGGAAGGTGATAGAGAAGATCCCCGTCGACGTTGCAGTAGACGCTCTGATGAAATACACCGGCGTTTTGAGAGTGGACTCCTTGGAGCAACTTTTTGAACTCGGCCACGGGCTAGTAACACAGCCTCTCCCCCGCGGACGACGCGTGGCGATACTGTCTAACCGAGGGGGGCCTGCGCCACTGGCTCAGGACGCTTGCGAAGCAGCCGGGCTGGTGATGGCAAAGTTGAGCGATGCGACCCAAGTCGCACTGCGCGAAATACTGCCTTCCGCCCGGCTAACCAATCCGGTCGAGCTACCCTCCGAAGTAGCGCCCGAACAGTACGGAGCGGCATTGGGTCTGCTACTCCAGGACTCTGGCGTGGATGCGGTAATCGTACTTTACATCCCCACCGTCGCTGGCAAAATCCCCCAGATCCAGGTTTCCAGCGGCGAATACTCGAGCACCGCCGAGGCGACTGGAAACTCCACGCCGGCGCTGCAGTCAGCCAGGGAGGTGGCCCAAAGTATCGCCTCGGCAGCTCAACAAGATGGATCCCCGGAACCCAAGACGGTACTCGCCAACTTCCTTGCGCTTCCTGGCGTACCGGTCGAGTTGAAGAAACTACCCCGCGAAGTACCGAGTTTCGATTTTCCCGAGATGGCTGCCGCCGTTTTGGCACGTATGGCCGATTACTTGAGCTGGAAGTCCCAGGAAGAGGGCGAACTGCCAGAGTTTGGTGATATCGACGCGCTTGGTGCCGCGAAAATTATCAATGGCGCACTCGAATCAGCGCGCTCTCAAAGACATGTCGAGCCCGAGACTGGAACGATTTCCACATGGATAACCGGTGCTGAGGGAATTAAGCTCATGCAGCTCTACGGCATCCCGACCAAAGAACACATCGAGGTAATCGGCTACCTTAGCTTTGAGCTATCACTCGCTTTGGAATTGAACGTTGTCCACGATCGGATTTTCGGCCCGGTTATATCAATGGGCCTCTCTGGGGACATTGCAACTTACTTGAATGCCAAAGCACATGCCACTTTGCCGCTTTTTACCAGTGATATTCCTAAATTCATCGACGCGATGCCAGCGGTCGGACTACTCAAACAAGCGGTCGAACAGCAAAGTCACGACTTGGCATCCATTGCCGATGTAATTGCGCGAATAGGACGGCTCATCGATGACAACTTTGTGATAGAAAACCTGCTCGTGCATCTTGAGTCGACGCCCAAGGGAGCATACGTAGCAGCGGCCGATTTCCGCATCACAGACTGGTCCCGCCTTCCTAACCTAGCGACACGGACGCTAACATAGGTATCCATGAAGGCGACCGTGATTTGGGTACTCTATCAAATTCAAACAGCGGACACCAGTAGAGCTTGACCGGGCAACTAGTTTCCAACGAGGAGTGCCTCGCAGCTTGGGCGAAAATGAGTTCGAGATTTCTCTTTCTAAGTGGCGCGATTAGGGTCGCGCCTTTGGGAAGCCCGTTCATGCTCCAACGTGGTGACCACTCCCATCGCATGGGTGCTCCCCACCAAGGCCAAACGAACACCACCGGATGCAGCGAGTCAGCAAGGCGCTTACCAAGTCCACCCCATTTCGTAAGGGAAACAGTCCTCACACAAATAAGCCCTCGCGCTAGATCACATTGTGATGTTTCTTCTATCCTTGAAACCTGCGTTACTGCTCTTTACCCAACTAGTCAAGCCGATGAGGAACTATGAGCCGCCAGAACTCGCCCCATTCCCACCTCTACCATAGGAAGCCCATCGCGCGGTATATCGATGATGAAAACGCCGTCGATAGCCTGGTAAAGATAGCACAGCACATTCAGCGCGGCGCGAGGGTTCTCGACGTAGGCTGCTCGGTTGGCATGCTTGGCCAGTATCTAACTACCGAGCTCTCATGCTCGGTGGACGGCATTGACTCCAACGCTGACGCTCTGGAGTTAGCGAGACCTTTTTACCGCATGCTTCACCAACTCGATCTAGACAGCACAGATCTCGCGGTCCTGCTATCGCCCCAAAGTTACGACGTTATAGTCTTCGCAGACGTGCTCGAACACCTGAGGGCTCCCGACGAAACGCTCAACCAGGCACGGCAGCTTCTAGCCAACGGGGGCAGAATCCTCATATCGATTCCAAATGTTTCATATGTCGGCCTAATTGCGGAATTACTCGATGGCAAGTTCCAATATCGAGACGAGGGCCTTCTTGACCATACTCACGTTCGCTTCTTCACCGCCGAATCGATAAGTGAACTTATCGAGCGAGCTGAAATGGACGCGTTTGCACTGGATACAGTCGAATTAGCGCTACAAGAATCCGAATTTGACTCCATCAATCCAAGTCAGCTTTCCGCAGCTGAAGTGCAAACACTCAACTCCGCCCACAACGGCGGCGTCTATCAATTCATTTTCGAAGCTCGTCTTCGAGACGCCGCCGGATCTTCCAGCAAGGCCGACTTAATACACTTGCAACGCGGACCAACCCTCAAGTTTAGGCCCGCTATCTATTGGGCTGGGACTTCGGACGGTTTCGCCGAAGAACGCTCTTCCCATGTTGAACTCCCTATGGACGGCGAACTGCATGAAGCACACTTGACAATACGCAAGGGCGAGAATACCTTCATCCGCTTCGACCCAGCTGATATAGAGGGTGTTGTACAAATCTGCAACTTGGATCTACTCGATGACGCCGGTAGAACCATTTGGTCTTGGGACAACAGCAACTTCATGTTGTCAACGACGCCGTCGCTCAACATCGACTTCAAAGCACCTACGTCGGCTTCCGAACCCACACTGCTGAGATGTATGGCAAAGGACAACTACATCGTTCTTCCACTTACACGCGAGCAAGCATTGGCGGCATCCGAATTGAAAGCGCTTCTCGGGTGGAAGCCATACGCGGACTACCTCAGCACTGAAGATAACCTCAACGATCTAGCCTTCGACAAACCAGACGTCTCCCACGACGGGACCGATCC
>JAKASN010000160.1 GCA_021819025.1 Actinomycetes bacterium
CCGATCTTCGGGCGATATCCACAGGGCGCTGGCCCTCGAGGCTTAATACACAAGCACCTTCGCAGAGTTCTTCCGTGGGACACACTCGGGCGCAGGTGCCTCCGAGGGGGTTAGCTGAATGGATAATTTCAGCCGCTCGGACTGGCATCGCCTCGGTAAGAGCGGCGATGAATCCCGCAACGTTGACATCTGCAGGGCAGGCCAGCGTGCATGGTGCGCGATTGTGCGGCCCGCCGCAGAGCAAGCAGCGATAGGCCTCGATGAGTGCGTCTTGATCAGAAAGCGGCGGTTTGAGCTCGGCGGTAAGGGCTTCCCAGGGATCTGCACGATGTGCCGCCTCGAATAAGTTCGGCCTCTCAGCAGCCTTGCGTAGCCCCCGCAGTATCGGTTCGGCTCGCATCATTCCTCCTTGGAGCACTCCGAGGGTCCATAAAAGAGCAGCTTTGGTATCCATCTTGTCGCTTTGAGGGAAAGGTTGTCAATTTGTGCGGATCGAAACGACCGTGAGCGATATGGAAAGTGGCGTTGGCCCTAGCCTGGCATCAAGCTTCGGCGCTGCGAACGAATACCTGTGCATCGAAGAGATCACGGTAGACGCCATTCATTCCTAGGAGGGAACTGTGGGTACCGGTCTCGACGATGGCGCCGTCTTTGACTACCAGGATTTGGTCAGCGGCCATGATGGTTGAGAGGCGGTGAGCAATCACGATAGAAGTGCGGGCAGAGAGGAGTTGCGAGAGGGCTTCCTGTACCGCCGCCTCGTTTTCGGTATCTAAATGAGAGGTCGCTTCGTCAAGGATGACGATGCGCGGGCGCTTGAGAAAGACTCGCGCGATGGCGAGTCGTTGCCTTTCACCCCCGGAAAGCCGATAGCCGCGCTCGCCAACTACGGTGTCGAAACCGTCGGGCAGCTCTGTGATGAGCTGGTAAATCTGCGCAGCTTTGGTCGCGTCAACGATCTCTTCGAAGCTCGCGGCGGGCCGTGCGTAGAGGAGGTTGGCAGCTATCGAGTCATGGAAGAGGTGCGGATCCTGGCTTACTACGCCAATGTTTGACCCCAGATCATCCAAGCGCACGTCTTTTATGTCGATGCCGTCGATGGTAATTGAGCCTGTGTCGGGATCATAAAGCCGGGAAATCAATGCAGCAATGGTGCTCTTGCCGGCTCCGGAGTGTCCCACGAGGGCATTCATGGTACCAGCCTGAGCGACAAAGTTAACGTCGTGAAGAACTGCTACGGCCTCGGAGGTGGCGGGTGCATCGGGCATGGCGAACGGCGTGTCCACCCTCGGATAGGCGAAGCTTACGTGTTTGAACTCAACTCTGCCTGCGACGTTGGACAACGGAAGGGGATGGGGCGGGTCGGTGACGCTGGGCACAATGGAAAGCACTTCGGCAACGCGGTCGAAGGAGACCATCGCTTGGGCGAGGTTGACCCGGGAAGAGGCGAGGTCGGTAATAGGCGAATAGAGGCGACTCGCATATTGCGAGAGTGCCACCAGGGTACCCAGGCTGACGCTACCCTTAATAGCGAGACGTCCTCCGATGAGGTAAACCACCACTGATCCCAAACCACCGATGAGCCCAAGGATACCGAAATACGCTCTTCCACCCAAGGCAAGGCGGATGCCTGCGTCCCGGACCTCTCCAGCTTGTTGCTGGTACCGTGTGCGCTCGGAGTTGAGGTTCCCAAACAATTTCACCAAGAGTGCCCCGGAGACGTTCAAACGCTCAGTGGCGAAACTCGACATGGTGGCGTTGGCGACCATCTGGGCTCGCGCCAAAGGAGCAATGCGCTTTCCCAGCGTTCTGTCGGCGACGACCAGTAGCGGGATCACTGCGAGAGCGATAAGAGTCACGGTAAGGGAGAGCTTTACCATCACCGCCAAGGTCAGTACGAGGGTTAAGACGTCGGAGAACGCGCTTGAGGCTGTGGAGACGGACTGTTGTGCGCCAAGGACGTCGTTATTGAGGCGCGACAAGATCGCGCCGGTTTGGCTCTTGGTATAGAAACCTAAGGGAAGCTTTTGGAGGTGGGTGAAGAGAGAAACCCGGAGGTCGAAGATGAGTCCCTCCCCGATTTTTGATCCCAACCATCGAGATACCACGCCCGCCGCAGTTTGGATCACATTGAGAATCAACGCGAGGAGCACGAGTCCATAGAGGAGGCCCATTGACTTCTTGGGAATGGCGCTGTCCAGAATTGCCCTAAGAACCAGTGGTGGAGCAAGGCCGACGAGCGCTCCTATCGCGATGAAGCCGATGTAAATCGTCATTTGGGCCTTGTACTTTGCCGCAAAGCCCCAGGCTCGCGCGATCGACTCTCGCGAGATCCCTTTGGGTGGATTTGCTGGGTCAGCCCCAAGGCGCACGTATCTCATGTATTGCAATTCACTCGCCCCGCTATCGTTTCTTTATCTAACATCCTTGCATCTCGATCATGCGCTCCTGCGTTTGTTGGCATCAAGGATGGCTTGTGAAGGTGAGATGGGATTGTGATGACTGATCTAGATGCACTGGCCAATTTTTATGCCGTGGTGAGTGCTCGGCGCGATGTTCGCGCAGAGTTCAGCGGTGCGAGCGTGGATCCTGATGCGCTCATCAGAATTTTGGCCGCGGCGCATAGGGCACCAAGCGTCGGATTGACACAGCCATGGGATTTCGTCCTCGTGGAGAGCTATATGACACGTAAAGCCTTTCATGATCACGTGGCCGCTGAGAGAGAGGCATTCGCTGCGCGCCTCGATGGTGAGCGCAAGGAGACATTTGCTCCAATCAAGATCGAGGGGATTTTGGAATCGACAATGGGCATAGTCGTCACCTATGATCCAGAGCGCGGCGGAGAAAGAATTATTGGGCGCAACACCATCGATGAAACCGGAATCTTCTCAGTTTGTTTGGCGATTGAGAATCTTTGGCTTGCTGCCACCGCGGAGGGCTACGGCGTGGGGTGGGTCTCTTTCTACCGTGAAGAGTTCCTAGGCGAACTAATCGGGACCCCGGACCCGGTGCGGCCAGTCGCCTGGCTCTGCTTTGGTCCCATCTCTCAACGCCAGGAAGTTCCGGATTTGGAACGCTTTGGGTGGCGGGACCGCCGACCGCTCGGCGACGCCGTTCATTCCGAGAGATACCTGCGCCATGCCGACCTGAATGCGGAGAGCTTGGGAAGACCTTTCAGGGGACTAGGAACACCGCGCTGAATTGCGCCTAGGGAGAAGGGGAAGTTTGCCCTGACTCCTTGAGGTTGTATCGCTGCGGCAACGGTGAAGTATTGGTAATGCTAGCTTAGGAGAGCGAGAGCAAACTGCCCAATGTGCGGCTGCCGTCGCAGCCAAGATTGCTGGTTGACCTAGCGCTTAGTCAAAAGTCGACGTGACCGGGGGTGAACCTGTCATGGCGATTCTTCTTGGCGATGGCGAACGCGCCGATGCTTTGAGTTTGCAGATTGCGGCCGCTGGCTGCTTGGCCACGTCCCGAGGATGCCATTGGCGTGGATATGGCTGCGCTGGAGTCAGGACCTGCGCCAAATGCGTGGCGCCTAAGGAGGTTGTTTAGTGTTATTGCGAGCAGGTTAGCGATGAATGGCCTTATGGATGGCTGGCCTTTTCATCGCGAGGCTGAGAATTCCTTTGATCGGTGCTCTAGGGTAGCTGGTGTTACTGAGCCAAGGAGTATCTGCAAGCGTCCAGGGGTGACACCGCAGCAGATCATCATCATGGTGGTTATGTAGTCTTGTACAACTATTTCAAAATGTGCTGTATGGCTTGCCAAGAAGCAAGGTTCCCCAGAAGGGCATCTTTTCGGCTGCTGGGAGCAAAGATCGGAAAAACTTTATCTAGATGAAGATTTGGACTAGGACTGCGGCGACAGAGGTGCGCGCGGGTACTAGAAAGGGGCGGTAATGGATGTCAGAGGAAGTGAAGGTTCTAACCTAATGGTTTGGCCAAGCTCTGCAAAAATCTCGGATTCGACGTTGGAGATGAGCGTTGGCGACCGTGCCTTCATCGACGCCCTTGGCGCCTCATTCGACCCCTCCTTCGAGCGCCTCTTTGGTTCGGGCCGTATCGCCAATTATCTCAACAAGTCTCTCACCCTGGCTCGAAAACTGGGAAGGAGCTGGTACGCCTTTGAAATTGAGGCCGGAGCACCCAATAACGAAGGCGACGACGCCCCTTCGTTGGTCACTGTGGACATTGCCTCTGTCGACCAGGCTCATCTAGTAGATTCGTTTGTGGCTCTTCTGGACCGCTTCTCGTTGGAGCCAACCGTCACGCTGCATCCGCTCATGACCGTGGACCGCGATGCCCAGGGCCAGATCCGTGCTGCGAATCGCACCGGCACCAAGGACGCTCCCGGCAGGTTGGAGTCATTCATCCATTTTGACGTCTATGCCGTCGCCGCGGACCTTGATGTTGCCTCCCTTACTGATGCGGTAGATCGAGTGTTCCGCTCCCTCGCCTTGTTGGAACAAGATCGTGAAAAGCTGTCGGGGTCTTTTTCGGCGCAACTATGGTCCATCGATGCTGAATCTGGTGGAAGTGAACTGTTTATTCCTCTTGGAGCGGGGAGGCTTAATGAGTCCAGCGTTGATAGTCCGACCAGTATCGGAATTCTCGAGGTTCTCGATTCCAGCGACATTCACGCCATAAGGTCCTCATTCCAAGCAATTGACGATCGCCCTCACCTTGTAGCGGTGCTTGCTCCGGTAATTTGCAATGAGGCCATGATCGTTGGTCCATCCTCTGGAAATGTTGAGGAATTCGTAGTGGGAGTGCCGTCCAAGCGGCCTGAGCGACGCGGGCATCACTCCGCCAGACTTCTCGCTGAACTCGGAGAGCTGTTGAGCATCCCCAAGGAGAGCTATAGCTACCGGGAACTCGAGGAGATCTTAGCGATGGTTCCCGAGATCGAAATTGCCCTCGCCCCTGACGAGCGTTTTCACGACGGCATCTCGTCTCTCCTTCTCGCTCGCGAGACTAACCAGATTGCCGCATACCCATCCGCGCTGAATTCTCCTGAAGCCATCAGGATCTACCTTTACATTCCCACTATTCGCTACCATACCGGAATGGACCATCGTATCGAAGCTACGCTGTCGCGATTGCTCGGCGATGTGCGGGTCTATTGTTCCGAGGCCAAGATCGACGCCAAATCGGCGCGCGTCGATGTGGACCTTCTTGGCAATATCGGCCAACGGAGAGAGCTTGAAGTCGAGCAGCTTCTCGCCTTGTGCACCGCAACCGCCCAGGAAGAAGCGCGTACCTGGCTTGATCGTTTCGAGGACGAAGTTTCCAGGCGCATTCAAGGCGACGACGCGACCCTTGTTTGCAAGCGATATCAGCACACTTTCGACCCAACCTATCAGAATGACTACAGTGCCGTAGTAGGCGTTGACGATATGTCCAGGATAGAGTTGGCGCTTTCGGGAAATGGGATGTGGGTCGGATTCACCACCGAAGAAGGTCGCGAGCCGCTCAGAGAAATTGCGGCGGGAACCCGCACGCTTCGCTTGCGCATTATTCACCTTGGGGAGAAGCAGAAGCTCTCCACTCTCC
>JAKASN010000161.1 GCA_021819025.1 Actinomycetes bacterium
TGGTTACTCCTACAGCCTGGAACATCGGACCCCGAGACGGCGCTGGTGTCCTTGGTCCGATGGAAAAGGCCATGGTCGGCAGCCCCATCATCGATCCCACCGACCCAGTTGAACTTGGACATGTCGCCCGGAGCTTTGATTCCTGCCTCGTTTGCACGGTACACGCCTATGACGGAAAGAACGGAAAGGAATTATCCCGCTTCGTCGTCAATGGCATGGTCTGAGGAGCGGGCTAGCTATGCCATTGAGCTCAGGCCCTATTTCAGCAATTGACGCGGTTGGCTACGGTCCCAGCGCTGTGCCGCCTTCGAGGGTGGTGATCGTGGGGTGTGGCAACTTGCTGCGTGGCGACGATGGAGTGGGGCCTGTGCTAATTCGAGAGTTATTTGACAGCGGTTTACCTGAAGATGTGACACTGGTCGATGGTGGTACAGCTGGCATGGACGTGGCTTTCAAGATGCGAGGTGCCATCGAAGCGATCCTCATTGACGCTTCATCGACCGGTTCCCCACCGGGAACTATCTTCAAGATTCCTGGCGAGGAGGTAGAAAACCTCCCGCCTCTCGAGGGTATTCATTCGCATGCTTTCCGTTGGGATCATTCACTTGCTCTTGCACATTGGATGTTGGGAGAAGAGTTTCCCGCCAAGGTGACGGTGTTTCTCATTGAGGCGGAGAATCTTGGCATTGGTGAACCTCTTTCAGTGGCGGTCACTGCCGCCAAGGATCAGCTGCGGACAATGATCTTGGGGGAGGTGGGTGCCGATGACACACAAGCGAGTAGCGGGCAAGCCGCCCAAGGTGATTGAGGTGCAAATTCACGACGGATACCTTCATCTGGGCCACGAAGTTGCCAGGGACAACTTTGCGTCGGGAGCCCTCGTGGTGCGCCAACACGACGGGTTCCTCGATATCTTCCCTGTGGCCTCCGCTGTGAATGGTGGACTGATCGTGAAAGTCCGCGATTCCCAGGGTAACCGGTCGGTATTGATCGACGAAGTGATCAGAGGGCTAAATGTTTCCTTCGAGGGGAGATACCGTGCAAGTTGGTCCGGCGAGCTCGGATGCTTTCGCGCCCATATCGGAGAGGTCTTAGCCGATCATTAGGTTCGGGCGCGCAGCGCATCAATTTCTCATGAAAGGTTGCGATGGCGGAACGGGCACTCTGGGCAACTACCTCGGTGGAGAAAGAGCAAGGGCAGTGGTCGGTGTGGATCGAAGTTGCCTTTGGGGATGGAATGGTTCGCAAACGGATTGAAACCTATCGGAGCGAGCAGTTGGCAATGCTTGCGGCGTCGGTTATTTCTCGGGTTGCCAATGTCGAGATGTTTGGGACATGAGATGATCGATGAAATGGAAGCCGAAATGGGCCTTGCACCGCTTGAACTTGAGCACCAACCTCTAGGGGTTTTCGGATTGCCGGCAGGAATGCTTCTGCTGCCCGACTCTCAGTACGGGCTAGAAGTCTCGGGCTTGCTCCGAGCGGGCCGACGTCCCGAGGTGTTTCCCGACGATATGCGCTTCTACGAGCTCGCTCTTGCCGAAAGTGACCCGAGCGATATTATCGCGGCACTGCCTCCGGAGGGACTGCTTCGTGACTTTAACGAACTGGCGCTGAACCCGAGTCGCACCAGCTATGAGTCGCTGATAAAGCGCACCAGCGGCGACCTGGCACTCTTGGTCGATTGGCAGGGCTATCTCAACGGTTATTGCGAGCTTCCCGACTTCAAGCTCGCTGAAGCGGCGACCGTCGCGGCGACCTTGGCTTCTTCTCGGGCATCATACCTTATCGAGATCCAGGACGAGCTCGGGGCTGCGACGCTTTTGCGCACCGCCATTGCACTAGCCGTTTGCGCATCGCCGGTTCTTGCCGCGGGGCTGAGGGCGGACTTGGCCCAACTGCTTCTCAGGGACCAGGCAACGCACCACGAGGCGATCGAGCACCTGCGTTTATCACTCGCCGCCCTCGGCGATGCCCAAGTCCCCGAGCTTGTTGCAGAAGTGCATCTGAACCTCGCCATCGCCTTGCATGATCACGCGAGCGCCGATCCACGGTCCCTCAGGGAGGCGGTGCAACACTACATGGAAGCCACGAGGCTCGTTTCGGCGCAGTCCTCGCCCTTTGTGTTTGGTACTGCACACATGAACTTGGCTCTGGCTTACTTGTCGATGCCGATGACCGAGGCGTCGGATCAGCTGCGATATGGAATCGCGATTGCGTCTTTGCGTCATGCGGTAGCGGCCTTTGACCCCACGGTCTTTCCCGAAGGGTGGGCGAGCGCGAGGCTAAATCTTGCTAATGCTCTCGTCTATGCCCCCTCGGCTCGCCAGGGTGACAATCTCGTCGAAGCCGTGGAGATTTACGAAGAACTCCTGGAGCTTCGGAATCGCAACTTGGATCCCATCGGTTATGCCCGCGTCGCTGCAAACCAGGGAAATGTTCTGGCTCATCTTGGGATGTTTGACCATGCCAAGGCGAAGCTTCATGACGCTCGAGCGATCTTCGAAGAGTTTTCAATGTATTTTGAGATCTCCGCGATACGAGAAGTTCTCGATCACATCGAACGGGAGCGAGTCGGCCGTGGGAGCTCTGAATAAGTGGAAATTTGGAGTCAATCCTTGTTTGACATGGTGTTAATGAGTTCGGTGGAGCGACTATTTGAGCGCGCCACAACTCGTTTCGAGGGCGAAGAGGCCGCTCTTGCGAAGCTGAAGAGCCCCGACGACAGTCTTGCTCAGTTGGTGGAGAGCTTTGTTAGTGCGATCTTCAACGACTTTGGCATCGGTGACTCTGCGGGGGCCTGTTTTATCCTCAAGGCTTTGGATCGACAAATGGTGACCGTGAAAGGCTTTGAAGGAACGCTTGGGGATCTTCTTCTTGGGATGGCGAAAGTAGCGTTCTCGGAAATTCTGGTTCGAAAGACGATCGAAGCGGCCGAGTTGTCGATGAGCTATGACTTTCGGGCGGCACAGTTTTGAGGAGTGCGAAGGGTTGTTGAGGTCGGTTTGAGGTCGTGGGGGTGTGAGTATGGATAGCGCAACGCTGGATGGACTCGATGGGTTAGCGAGGGCGCTTGACGAAGCGTTGGCGAGACTGGTGGACTTTGACACCGAGGAGCGAGAGGCAGCATCGGCGGTAAAGGATGCCATCGAGGAGTTTTATCGTGCGGGACTGAGGCAAATCGTGAAAGTGCTTCGCGACGAGATACCCGGTGGCCCTGATGTGCTCAGGCACTTGGCGGCGGATCCGGTAGTGCGCACCCTTTTGCTCAGTGCCGGAATCCTCAAGACGGGACCCACCGAGCGTGCTCATCGCGCTTTGGAGTCGGTAAGGCCATATCTCAATTCCCACGGTGGCGATGTCGAGTTGGTAAAAGTCGAACCTCCTGTGGCGTTCGTCCGCTTGATGGGCGCGTGTAACGGTTGTTCGATGTCCGCGCTCACTCTTTCGGAGGGCGTGCGAAGTGCTCTTATCGAAGCTGTTGAGGAAATTACCGAAATTGAAGTGGTGAAAGATGATGCGGCACCCTCACTGATCCAATTGGGAGCGACTCGTCACCTGGGATCAGGTTGGTATCACGGTCCGGCGGTAGCAGAGGTGGCACGCTTTGGAGTACATCCCTTCGCAGTTGAGGGACAGAGTCTCATTATTACATCGGTCGACGGCAAGTTAGCGTGTTTTCGCAACGAGTGCGCACACATGGGAATGGAGCTCGACCGCGCCAGGGTGGAAAGTGACGGAACTCTCATTTGTCCTTGGCACGGATTCCGCTACGACGCCACTACCGGCGAGTGCATCACGGCGCCTGGCGTGGAGTTGGAACAGTTCCCAATTCGGGTTGAAGAAGGTCACATCAAAGTGAAGTTAACGTCATGAATAGTCGGCCCGAAGTCTGGCTTGGATCGCCATCGCCGGGAGGATTGATGCTCCCCGATGCCATGCCGAGCCCGACGTCGTTGTATGCGCCCCGCGGCGTGTGGAGCGATGGAGCATGTCTGGTGGTCGCCGACACGGGAAATCATCGCGTGCTAATCTGGCACCAAGTGCCAACCTCCGATCACGCGCCAGCAGACGTGGTGCTTGGCCAGGAAGACTTCTTCAGCGAGGGTCCAAATAAGGGCGGGCAAAGCAAAGGACTCCATCTCCCCACCGGAGTCCTAATTGATGCCGGACGCTTGGTGGTCGCCGATGCCTGGAATCATCGCATCTTGGTCTGGGAAGAGGTGCCAAAGTCGAATAACCACCCGGCGAGCTATGTCATTGGTCAAGATGACCTTGCCTCCAACGAAGTGAACGGTGGAGGTCAATGCAGCCCGACCTCACTGTATTGGCCCTTTGGCATTGGCTTGGCAGGATCACGCTTTTGGATCACCGATACAGGAAATCGTCGAGCGCTTGGCTGGTCTCAGCTTCCTGAGCCCGGGGAGAAACCTGAGATCATCCTCGGACAGCCCGATGGATATTCCAATGAGGAGAACCGTGGCGGTGTTTGCGCATCGAGCTTCCGCTGGGTTCATGACGTTGCCGGGGATAGCGATCACCTCTTCTTTGCCGATGCGGGAAATCATCGCGTCCTGGTATGGCCCGGCGCCATCGACAGCGACGAGCCCGCTATTGCCGCGCTTGGCCAGAAGGACCTTAGCTCAACTTACGAATGGGCATATGGACCGCAAAGTGATGCGGTTTTGCGATTCCCTTACTCTGTCGCGGTGGATGAAGGTCACCTAGCGATCGCGGACACCGCGAATAATCGCGTCATGCTTTACCATGAATTGCCCCAATGCACGTCAGCTCCAGCGGACGCTGTTGTTGGCCAAGATGACTTTGTGGCCTATGGCGAGAATCGTTGGAAGGCAGTTACTGCCGACTCGATGTGCTGGCCTTACGGGATCTCACTGAGTGGAAACCTTCTGGCGGTCGCGGATTCGGGCAATAACCGCGTGATATTGTGGAGCATTGACTTTCCCCAAAGCTCCCCTGAAGCCGGGCGCACTTTCAATAGTGATTTGGCTTCCCCGTCGCCTCGCGCCCTAGTTTAACTCGTATGTGAATGATAGTGAAGGATGATGGCAATGTGTTTGGGAATTCCCGGTCAGATAGTTTCGCTTTGGCCCGAGTCTGAAGTTCTCATGGGCAACGTAGATTTCATCGGCGTGCAACGCAAGGTGTGTTTCGCATCCTTGCCTGAAGTCGCTGTCGGTGACTACGTGTTAGTTCACGTGGGGTTTGCCCTCGCTCGCCTCGATGAGGAAAACGCTCTGGAAACCATCAAGCTGATGCGCGATCTTGGAGTGTTCGACGATGAACTTGGTGCCGGAGTCATCGATCGGGTGAGTCCGTAGGACGAACCGTCGCTTGTAAGGGAATGTCGCTGCAGCTCTCTGGCACGCTGAGCCAGTCGGTTCGGCGCGGAAGTCGTGGATGGGTCGAGCTAAGGCGGCGAAGTTGGCGTCTCTTGTCAAGATCACCGGAGTGGTACAGGGAGTGGGGTTCCGCCCCCACATATATCGGCGCGCGGT
>JAKASN010000162.1 GCA_021819025.1 Actinomycetes bacterium
GACTGGGGATGCCGTAGTGCTCTATGACACCAGTGGCCCATACACTGATCCGGGATTCCAAGCTGACCTGCGCCGTGGGCTCCCCACTTTGCGGGAGGGTTGGATCCTCGAGCGCGGTGATACCCAGGAGTACGACGGGCGGCCGGTGGGTCCCAAGGACAATGGACGCCTGCCAGCTGGTGCGGGCAATCTCGACGAAGTCTTTGTTTCATCGCATCGCCGTCCTCGACGCGCCGTTGGCGAGGGCGCAGTTACCCAACTCGCCTACGCTCGCCGGGGCGAGATCACGCCAGAGATGGAGTTCATTGCTTTGCGCGAAGGCGTGACGCCAGAATTAGTCCGAGATGAAGTCGCGGCGGGTCGAGCCGTGATCCCACTCAACTGTAACCACCCTGAGGCCGAGCCGATGATAATCGGTCGGCGCTTTTTGGTAAAGATCAATGCCAATATTGGCAATTCTGCGGTGGCCTCATCTATCGAGGACGAAGTCGAGAAGATGACTTGGGCCACCCGTTGGGGTGCCGATACGGTGATGGACCTCTCGACGGGGCGCAATATCCACACCACCCGGGAATGGATCGTCCGCAACAGCGCGGTGCCCGTGGGGACAGTACCGATCTACCAGGCGCTCGAGAAAGTCAATGGCAAGTCCGAGGACCTAACCTGGGAGGCCTACCGAGATACCGTCATCGAGCAGTGCGAGCAGGGCGTCGACTACATGACTGTGCATGCCGGGGTGTTGCTGCGCTATGTTCCACTTACCGCCAAACGCAAGACCGGCATCGTGAGTCGAGGCGGTTCGATCCTGGCTTCATGGTGCTTGGCTCACCACGAGGGGAACTTCCTTTACACCCATTTCGCCGAACTTTGTGAGATCCTTCGCGCCTATGACGTGACCTTCTCCCTGGGGGATGGCCTTCGCCCGGGGTGTGTAGCTGATGCAAATGACGATGCCCAGCTCGCGGAGTTGCGCACCCTCGGGGAATTGGGTCGCATCGCTCGCGAACATGACGTGCAGGTGATGATCGAGGGTCCTGGACACGTGCCGATGCACAAGATCAAAGAGAATATGGACTTGCAGCTCGAGCTCTGCGACGAGGCCCCGTTTTATACCCTCGGGCCGCTCACAACCGACATCGCGCCGGGTTACGACCACATCACCTCGGCGATTGGTGCTGCAATGATCGGCTGGTACGGCACGGCAATGCTGTGTTACGTCACCCCCAAAGAGCACCTCGGTTTACCCGACCGCGATGACGTCAAAACCGGAGTCATCACCTACAAGATCGCCGCCCACGCCGCTGATCTCGCCAAAGGCCATCGCGGCGCCCAGGCATGGGACGACGCACTCTCCGATGCCCGTTTCGACTTTCGGTGGGCGGATCAGTTCAACCTGGCTTTAGACCCCGACACCGCCCGTAGCTACCACGACGAAACCCTTCCGGCGGCCGCGGCTAAGACTGCCCATTTCTGCTCAATGTGCGGTCCCCACTTCTGTTCCATGCGCATCAGCCAAGACGTTCGGCGCTATGCCGCGGCACGGGGTCTGGACGACGCGCACGCGCTGCAAGCCGGTCTCGCCGAGAAAGCTCAAGAGTTCAAGGCCGAAGGCGGTCGCATCTACATCCCTCTCCTCGACGAGCCGCCCGATAAGACCGCTGAAAATTCCGCGCGTGGCCCGGCGCGCAAATGACAAGGCGTCGGCTCGGTGCTTCGAGCTTTCCGAGCCGATATTCGCCCGCTGAGGTGAAAACGCTTCACGGGCGCCGGCGTCATGGCAGCTGCGAGAGTACCTCATTGGCTACGGAGACCTCGAGGTGGGCTTTGGCAAGCGAAACGTTCCAAGCTCTCTCGATGGTGCTCACTTGGCGAATTGGATTTGACAAGGTGAGCGGTCTAATGCTCAGCCGTTTTTGCCCACTAGCACTTAAAGCGGAGGCGTGAGTTCGGCCTCGGGAGCATCCTCGCTGAGGAGGACCTGTCTCTCGCCGTGGTCTTGCATTGCTTTGAGGATCCGGTCGAGGTCGCCTTTCTCGATGCTTCGTAGCAGCTTAAGGTGTCGCTTGACGCCACTTTCGTAGTCACCGGCGCGTGTGGTCTCCATGCGCAGGTTGTCGGACATGCAAAGTTGCATGGTGTCCATAAGACCAATGTAAGTGCGAAGGAGCAGGCTGTGGTCGGCCATGCTCACCAAAGCGACGTGAAAGTCCCGGTTTGAACGGACGATTTCGGCGTGATCGGAATTTGCCGCGGCCTTCGACATGTCCTCGACAGCTTGGCGCATCTTTCCGATACTCTCCGAATTGGGGTGTGGGAACGCCGACATCACCGCAAAGTGTTCCAGCGCTGCTCGTAACGTGTAAATCTCCATCACTTCGCGAGCCGAAAGACTGACAACTCGAGTACCACGACGCGGGGACTGCTCGACGATCCCGCGCTGGGCGAGTTCGCGAAGCGCTTCGCGCAAGGGCGGACGGCTGATCCCCAGCTCAACGCTTAGCTGTTCCTCGCGGAGTTTATCTCCCGGTTTGTAAACCCCGGTGTGAATCAAGCGCTGGATCTCGGTGACGGCCAAATCCACGAGACTTTGCTGTTCTATCGCCATGTCGATGGGCCTCCGTTTCGCTCCATGATACCAGTGCCAGGCGAATTCGTCTATAAAATACAAAAGACGCATTTTCTGCGGGGAGCACCTGTACCGCTGTGTAGATGTGACTGCTTGATGCAACGAGACTCAGCCAGTGCGACTGATGGTTGCCCGGCTCGTTCCGATGGGGTTTTGCGTGAGAGACCAGGTGGGGTGTTTTTCACTGGCCCCGAAGGCCAGCGGTGTGCAGCGAACCGCCGGGGCAGCTCGAAACCTCAGTTCAACCTCCGATAGTTCCTTGACCTTTCCAAGGGCGGCTTCTCCCATCCGGAAGAGAGTCTCCTGGACGGATCTCGAGGGACGTTTGGAGACGGTTCGGATCAAGCTGGAGCGCGTTGTTTCGTTTGCCTGGTTGCAATCGTCGGGTTTGGAGGCGTAGTGCCAGACCGCAAAGAGCTGACCGGCGAGAAGGCGATCCGTTACCTCTTGCTGGACGGTAGCTGAGTCGCGAGCAAATCCTGCAAAGCTTGAACCTTGTGGATGTATGAGAAACTCTTCGCAGCTTGCGGCAAATCTTGTCACTCCGCTGCTTTCGCGCTCCACTAAGGTGGCGGTGGTACTGGCCTGGCGGACCAGTGTCATGGAGTCTGGTGCCGCGGTCTGGGGCTTCCAGCTCCAAGAACGCAATGACGCAATCCCGAGTGTGGCGGCCGGCATCGACGCCATGATCCGCCCAAGCAAGGCCTCGCCAAAATCGGCAGGCGCCACGGGCCCGCGCTCATTGGCTAAGAGTGTGGCGTGGTGGTAAATCGAATCACTAGGAAGTATTGCCGAGTTGTCGCCCTCGAGATAGACATCTTCAAAGTCACCCGTAAAGCTAACTTCGATGTCAAACTCGCACATTTGTGGCCGCCTCGAGACGTCGCTAACGAGGAGGCTGATGGCGGATTTGCCATATCCGTGCGAAGTGAGCAGAGCGCGGTTATCAACGAATGTCATGGTGAGATCTTTTCTAAGATTGCTTCTTGATAAGGCGTTACCAAAGCCTTTCGCGAAATTACCGGCGATATCGTTTTGCAGAGTTCCCCGCGGGCCGTAAGTGGCGCGCGATGGTGCATTCTTCTTGTCGGGCTCATCCCTGCAGTCTCAGATCCTCACCAGTGCGCAAATTGGATTGCCGTTAGGCGGACCCATATGCGAATTGGCTTCTCCGCCTGAGATGAAGGCCATGGTAAGACCGGTGATGCTGGTTACCACGGCGCCACCGACCGCCTTTGCGATGTGATGCGCTTCGTGGTCATCAAGTATGGTAATCCGGGTGCCGTTGAGCTGAGAGGTCCCCGGCAGAGTGAACTTGGCGAATACCTGGGCAATACGTGCCTGCTGATTCTCATCGGGACAGCACTCGAATTCCAGGCCAGCGGACCTCAGAGCCGCTTTGATGCCGTCGCTTTGTCCCACCGCTGAGGTGATGCCGTGCCCGGCTCGGTAGGCGCTGCGCGAATCCGCGCGATTGCCGATGACGAGAACCTCCCCTTTGCGCTTTTCCCCGCCAGAGCTTGTCGCGGCGACGTTGCTGTAAAGGCTCCAGTCGTTGCGGATCACCGCATCGCTGATCTGGTCCCGGTCGATCTCGCCCATAGCCACCCCGACGCCGAGGGCCATGGCGTCATTTGAGTAGCACATCGATCCCATCGGTCCGATGCCCGGGTCTCTCGTCACCGGCTCCACTCCTTTGGCAATGCAACTCGCGATGGACTCTGCACTAAGTGCTGGTCCTTTCACCAGGACCATGTGGATCTGGGAGAGATCTGTAATGCCGGCGTCGTCGATGGCCCTATTCACCGCCTCGGTGGTGGAGTCGACTTGGGAGGCGCGGCCGATGTCTTCGGGAAGAATGTCTGAAGTGTGGCTGCGTCCAAAAACTAAACCTCCCGCCGAATCGGATGCCGCGGGCGCTTGCGCTGCGGGGATCCATCGTTGGGTGAGAACCGTGGCGTGGGGTGCGACGGTGCCGGGAGCTCCGCCGGACATGGCGATGGTTACCTCGTCGGAGATCACATCTGGTGAGGTGCCCCGGGCGCGGGCAAGAAGTTGTCGTATCTGCATGTCGGCCAACATGCGGCCGTAATCATTGGGAAGTCCGCTCCCTTCGGACTTGCCGATGACCGCAACCACCGAGAATGGGTCCACTCCTCCTTCGCCGAAGAGGTCTTCGATAGCGCTGGTGTCTGCAGGAGTTCGCATCGCACAGACGAAGACTTCGGCGATCGGCACAAGTGAATTGTTAATCATGTCGGTTACTTCCTTAATGGCATGGTGATAGATTTCGGGACTTTTGTGTTTGTGCAGGGCTTCTTGGACGCCCCAGTTCAGGGTGGAATCGGCCCGCGGTGGGCGGCCATCTGCCAGCCTCCGCCAAGAGATTCGATTCTCCTTGCCATGGCGAGGGCGAGGTGTTCCTGAAAAGGTGGGGCGATAACTTGTACCGAGAGCGGTAATCCACTGCGGGTTCGCGCCGCCGGTATCGACACTACAGGCACCGCGAGCAGCGAGATTGCGCGGCAATGCGCCATAAGCTCGAATCCCTGGTAGCTCACGCCATCAATCGTCGCCTTCTCGTCGAAGCCGACTGCGGCACAACCCGCGACGGGAAGGAGAAACAGTGGCGTCGCATCGAGCTGCCCCAGTCCCTCGGATCTTTTTTCTCGCGCCTTTCTCGTGGCGTCGTCAAAACTCTGCATTGGGGGACGTGGGGAATCGATTAAGGCGCGAACCACCGCAGTGGGCTCTTCTTCTCGGCCTCGGGCGAGGCGGCGCAGATCGGCGAGATCTTCGTAAGAGCGCAGTTCGTCAAAGGCTTGGCGCGCGCCGCCAAAGGCGTCGGGCACGTAGGTGATGGCGAACTTGTCCTGGTTGAGAAGTGCGGCA
>JAKASN010000163.1 GCA_021819025.1 Actinomycetes bacterium
CTGGCCATATCCATAGCCAATTAGATATTTTGTCACATTTTGGAGGGCGCCGATATACAGGCCCACACTCACGGTGAGGACAACCAGTCCACTTCGGAACATTTGGAGAACTGCAACCCTTGACGCTCGCAAGAATGCCTTGCACTTCAGCTCACCTGAAGCTTTGAGCACGGCTCGAAGAAGCAGAAACCCAGGCAGGAATCCAATCACCATACTGCGCGATCCGATCGCCAATGCGAAGATTAGCTCGGGCGCATACCTCCGATACCATTTGGCGTCTGCCGACTCTCCAATTGCAAGCGCGATGGCTACGGTTGCAAGCGCAGTCGCTGGAAGGGCAAAAATCCGTGATTGCAGGAACAGTGGGAGAGCTCCGGCTGTCACAGACAATATGACTACTGTTAATCTTGCGAAGAATGACGTGTTTCCGAGGACACGTCCCGTGATGGACACAACGGCAACAGCAAGCATGAGGTCAAAGGCGCAGTTCGTCAATTCAAAATCAAGCGATTGATAGCCAAGCACATAGATCAAAAGTGAATTGACCGCAGGCACCAGGGGCGCATTCTGTGAAAACGCACCGATTGTGTGTAACCAGGAACCAATACCCTGATAGCGCAAGCTGCTCGATTCAACCAGGGCGAAAAGCGAGTAGCCAGCCTCATCGATATCAAGCGGAAACATATTTGAAAAGAACGTCCAGTGCAATATATCCACTAGGACAACAAATGCAAGAACCAAAGCGTACTCAACGATGCGGGCACGGCGCCAACCCGAGAACGCTCTTTTACCATTTGGCCTCATATTGTAATTCCACTTCGAGAATTCACATAAGCACACCCAATGGAGGCTTGGCGTTTACTTCGTAACATTTCCTCGTCACAAACCAACCTCTCGGCCATCTATCTGGACGCCAACCCTTTCACTCAAAGTCAAAACAACTACGTCTTGTTCCAGATGAGGCGCTCGTGCTAGAACATTCCACTTCACCGGAGGCGCCTGGATAACAAATACATCTCACGGCATCCGTTAGGATAGGTAAATCAACTTTGATCTTTCTTCACAATTTGCGTGATTACCTTTTGACTTTGGAAGAAAGTTTCCCCATCCTCTAGCAAGCACGCATCTCGATAGCATCGCCAAATTATCAAATCAAACATACATACTACTAATTTGTTGAGCGTCTCGTACGTCCTACCTTATCTGGATCAAACAAACGTCCATTCGACTCGCCACGCACAAATATAACAGTTACTAACAGTAGCCGCAATCGCGTCCCAAGTCTCCAAACTGCAAGACATAGGGTGCTGTAACTCACATATATCCCCGCATAACAGTCAAGACAGCCACCGCTCTTCCCCTCGATTGACTTTATTCCACCGATTCAGCCACAACTAACAATATCAAGATACTGAGAGCTGCAGCCTCCACAAATATTGAAGCCCCGGGCACACTACGTGCTCAATCCTTGACGGTCAAGGCTCTTGCGTTATTCAGGACTCACACACTGGCTCAACAACGACACCATAACCGACGCATATTCTTTGGAATCGTAACGGGTCTGAACAAGTGCCTTAGCGGATTCTCCCACCTCAACCAATTTGCTCGAATCAAGGGAAAGCACACGTTTCAACCCGTTGACGACCTCCTTCACACTATTCGGCCGATACAGGAAGCCATTGACTGAGTCGACAATCAATTCTCCCAGGCCGAATACATCAGTTGACAGCACAGGAAGAGAAAAGCACATTGCTTCCAAGACCGAACGAGGTAGCGATTCTACGTCCGAAGCACAAACAAACAAATCTGCCACCCTATACCATTGATAGATTTCACCTGTAACCTCGATAAGCAAGACCACGTCATCTAGCTGCAGCGCATCAATCAGAGATCGTACCGCGACCACGTGAGGCGAGTCCGAAGCACCGACAAGCACAAGACGCAGGTGCCCATACAGACCTATAATGCTGGCCACGGCCTGAATAACCAAAGATTGAGCCTTGCGCGGCTCAATGGTGCCCAGCATCAATACCACAAATGAATCTTCGCCTAAACCAGCATTACGTCTCGCCTCGGCCTTAGATACGGCTAAACAGTAAGAGTTAATCGACGCCGTATCGACACCGTAACGAACGACAATGGCACTTTCACTCGGAATAACAGACAAATACTCATTCCGCGTAGACTCGGCCTCAAATACAACTCTCCTTGCACTTCCTAAGGCACGAGTAGTAATAGCCTTTATATCAAATGCAACACTATCTGCTGGAAAACCAGCCAACCAGATTAAATGAGGTGGCCAGCTTTCGTGAATCGCCCACACATATGGCAAGTTCATGCGTTCGGCGATCGTCGCGCCGGGAAACGCCAGAAAGGTATTCAGCAGTATGACGTCGAAGTCCCGACGCATGATCCATGCGCATAACTCATCTAGCCGATCTTGGTATAACGATATGTCATCCAGCGGTATGTCACCCGAAAGGTGCACCTCAATACCCATATTTTCAAGGTCCACTTTCAGCGGCCCCGTTCGTGGTGCAATTACCGTAGCATGATAATTTATCCCCGCTCGAGATTGCTTCAATAGCTCATGCAACCATAATTGAGCACCACCCCATCCAAGATGATGCGTGAAGATTAACACATTGAGCCGCTGATCTGATTCAATGGGTATAACTTCTTGCTCAGTTCGAGATACAGACTCCGGCAATGGAAACCGATCCAGAACTACCAACTTCGAAGCAATTTCTACATCACGAGGCTTGAGGTCGTATATTTGCTTTCCAATTATAGTCTGTTCACCACTTAACGTTTCGCAGATAGCCATCAGTTCAATCGACCTAATCGCGTCCGGAATACTAGTTAGATCGAGCAGGCATTCAAATCCACTTACGAAACCAAAGGGATAATTAACAGAATTCACGTCTAGCCGCGTTACGCCAATTCTACAATGCTGGTTCAACGCACCGTTTACATACAGATCCACTCTACTGACGGGCTCGATCGGAGATGTGGCCCACCCTGACACAACTACGCCGGCCCGTGCCAGCGGCTCCCCCGTCAACGGAAGATCGAGATGACCTGCGGTAACCGTATCGACGGTCGGATCGACTACCCTTACTGATCGAGACCCGATATGAGCTCGAACTGCACCATCTAAGGTAAGTAACGCAAAATTTATGCGTAAATTTGGCGTCGTCACCGTAGTAGGGATTCTAATTGACCAACCGGAGTTCTCGAGTTTAGAGTCAGAGTATGCTAGCACCACGTCGGGCCTCTGAATACTCCCAGTAAGAGAGACACCCACGGGCTCCGCAACAATGGAAGCGATAACTAGCAGCGACTCATGATCTTCAAGTGCATGCCAACCGCTGCAATACACTTCCGACCCGACGACTACTGTATCCCCTTCATTCGGTACGTCAATATGCCCTATCCATTCGTTGGGAGCAAGCTCCGACAATAGCTTTCCTTTAGCATTCGATTGCTTGTCTGCCGACACCCGTTTCAACGGACGCAATTAAGTAGACTCCCACTAATTAGCTCAGCTGAGCATTACGAATTCGAATGTATTCAGCCCATGTCACTTTCAATCCGTCTTCGAGACAGACCGGCATCCAATCGAGCAGACTACGTATGCGAAAGGTGTCGAGAACGATTTCCTTCACATCAAAAGTACGCTCCTCGAGCCAATTGATTGAGATATCTGTACCTGTTATATCTTCGGTCAATTCTATCAATTGCCTAATCGAGTGACCTGTACCGCTAGCGACATTCAAGGTCATCCCTGACGAGTTGCGCTTCATGATCTCCACTACAGCGTATGCAACATCCTCGACATGGATGTAATCTCTGACAACACTTCCATCGCCATAGATATTAATAGGCGTACCTGAGTATGCCGACTGGAGCAGGACGGCAATTATACCCTGGCCTCGATTACTAGCCTGGGCTGGTCCATAGGCATTAGCAACGCGAAGAATCGTCACGGGGATGTCGTAGAGAGCCGAGTACATACCGAGAAAGTGCTCTGCGGTAAGCTTCGAGATGCCGTACGCAGTAATTGGGTGGCAAGGACTGTCCTCGTCGACAGGGCTACTCTTGGCATTCCCGTACACGGTTCCACCCGAGGAAAGGAACGTAAGGCCGACACCGGGAAGCCGTCGGAGGGCATCCAGTAAAGTCAATAATACGTTAAGCGCTCCCGTTATCGTCCTGAGTGGTTCCTGGTTCGAAACAGCTGGCAACGACCCGCCAATTGCGTAAACAACATAATCAATGTTCTTGAGCGCTTCGTCCAGGAACTGCACATTCTCGACATTACCAATTAAAAGCTCTGAACCAATGAGATAATCGCTAGCGTTTTTTGTTGGCATGCGCCTAGCAGTTCCGCGAACATATGCTCCATCTTGCAGTAACCGTCGCGTAATCTCTCTTCCGATAAATCCGGTAGCTCCGAGAACCAATACCCTGTTTAGCAAGGGCATACTTTCATGTCGAGTCTCCCATCTAACATCTTTGCACTTATTTTCGGCAGTCGGCGGCCATTCCACGACTTTGCGCGCCGCCCAATTGGCGTTATCTCCACGTCACGATTAGCACCAGAGTGTTGAGCATTTCTCTCTTAATTTATCGAGGCTACTAATGGTTCGCCACCGTATTCGTAGAGCATGTTCATGCATAGTTGCAATCGATTAGCCCATATAGGTCCCACGTTTTATACAGATTACCGAAACACCGTTAGCGCGTCGTAGCAGCGCACCCACCCGAACAAAGAGTTCCTCCTTTAGCAAAAATGACATCAAACCATTGCGTGACGCGCTACCAAGTTAAAATAACAATTTAATTGCGTTCACCATCAACAGATATGGTTCACACCATAAACGAGATACAATACCACCAGACAAGGTTGAATTCTAGCCATAGCTAGTTCTATGGGGCGCACCCGCCCACGATGAGCCAAGCGCCCACGCCGTACTTTGCGCTGGCACCCCGAGGCGAAGGCGTCTTATGGCCGCGGCTGCCAAGCTTGGGCGGCATCCGAAACGCCGCTCGGGCGATATCGGATCGAAGCGAGCTGGTGAAGATCGAGCCTGGCAAGCTCGGCCCCTTTGGCGCGTCGCTCGAGGCGACCATGGGTGTCGACTCGGATCGCTTAGATCCCACGTCGTGGTACCTCGATTCGCCCGCAGCGAGCGCCGCATTCGTCTTGGTGGTGGATTGTCTCATTTTCGGTTCGGGCTACTTCAAGGATCTCGCCAAGGACTCCAGCGACTCGGGATACCTGACCATGGCTGGCGGGCTGGTGCGATACTTCGGCTTGCACTGGCCCTTTGCCCCCAGCCACCTCAATTCGCTTGGTCCGCTTGAGATGCTCGGGATCCTCCAACAGCGCGATCCCTTTTCCGAGCGCCTCATGCAATTCGCCGAGTTGCTCGCCAAAGCCGCAAGTCAATTGGGGACTTTTCTCGCCGACAACTACCGCGACAGCTTCGCGTACTTCTTTGCAGCCATCGCA
>JAKASN010000164.1 GCA_021819025.1 Actinomycetes bacterium
GAGATTGCCGCCGCCAGAGTCAAACTTCAATTGCACCAACCCAAATCAAAATCCCGCCCCTACTCCCACTCAATGGTTGCGGGCGGCTTAGATGTTATGTCATAAACCACCCTATTTACTCCAGGTACCTCGGCAACGACACGCGAGGAAATTCGCTCGAGAAGCTCATAGGGGAGTCTCGCCCAATCGGCGGTCATCGCGTCAGATGACTCCACCGCTCGCAAGATAATGGGGTATGCGTAGGAGCGCTCGTCGCCCATAACCCCCACAGAGCGAATATCTGCCAATACCGCGAAGCTTTGCCAGAGAGCCCGCTTATCCAAGTTCGCCCGGGAAACCTCTTCGGCGACGATCTTGTCGGCGGCGCGCACAATCTCAACCTTTTCTCGGCTCACTTCCCCGACGATGCGCACCGCAAGTCCGGGCCCGGGAAAAGGCTGACGCCAGACAATTTCATCGGGCAGGCCGAGCTCTTCACCGATCGCCCGGACCTCGTCTTTGAAAAGTTCGCGTAGTGGCTCCACCAAAGCGAAGTCCATGTCCTCAGGTAGTCCTCCGACATTGTGATGGGACTTTATCCGCGCCGCGGTTCCGGTTCCTGACTCGATGACGTCGGGATAGAGCGTCCCTTGGACCAGGTATTTGGCGTCTTTGAACTCCGAAGCGGACGCTTCGAAGATGCGAATAAAGTTCTCCCCAATGATTTTGCGCTTTGCTTCTGGATCGGTAACTCCGGCAAGGCCATCGAAGAACCTCTTGCTGGCGTCAATGGAGCGCAGGTCGATTCCGAACTGCTCCGTGAAGGTCCTCTCCACCGTCTCTGCTTCTCCAAAGCGCATCAGCCCGGTATCTACAAAGACGCAGTGGAGCTGGTCGCCGATTGCCCGGTGCACCAGGGCAGCTGCCACGGAAGAATCTACGCCACCCGAAAGTGCACAGATGACGTCGGACTCTCCCACCTCGGCCTTGATCCTCTCGATAGCTTCTTCGATGATGGAGAAGTTCGTCCAACTTGGCTCAGCCCGAACGATCTTGCGCAAAAAGTTGTCGAAGAACTTCCAACCTTGGTCAGTGTGCTCGACCTCGGGGTGGAACTGCACCGCGTAGATACCCCTCTGGGGATCTTCAAAAGCCGCACACGGAGCATCAGGAGTGGATGCCACGAGCGTGAAGCCCCGCGGCAGACGCGTTACCGCGTCAAAGTGGCTCATCCAAACTACAGAATCCTCCGTGACACCGTTGGCGATCTCCCCGGCATTCAAGATTCTGAGCTGCACTTTGCCATATTCACCCGATTCGCCACGGGAGACTTCGCCGCCAAGTTCGTCAGCAATCAGCTGTGCCCCATAACAAATTCCCAAGATAGGAATACCGAGTTCAAAGATCTTCGGGTCGATCCGAGGCGCTCCCGGCACGTTGACGCTCTTGGGTCCCCCCGAAAGAACGATTGCTTTAGGAGCAATGGCTCGAATCGCCTCAATTGAGATGCCATGGTGGACGATCTCGGAATAGACGTGGTGCTCGCGGATACGTCGAGCTATCAACTGTGCGTACTGGGCCCCGAAGTCAAGAACCAGAACTCGTGAAGAACGCGCCGTGTACATCGGTTACCTCGCCTCGATGAGGAAAAACAAAAGTGATCCCTCGGGAATGCTTTGAAAGAGAACAGCCTACCGGCTCTCGCCTCGCCGATGTTCGAGGACCGATCAAACGGGCGACGGCCACTGCCTGTCGAAGTCTCTCGGGCCTGGTTCATCCACATCGGCAAAAACAATTTGTATCCTTTTTACTCGTCATACGTCTCAGGAGTATTAGAGCAAAGTTGAATTTCCAAAGGAGTAGATAATGAAGATCAATGAAGGAATAACTGACCGCTGGATTCGCGTGGTATTGGGTGTCGTTTTGGCAATTGTGGCATTTTCAGTGGGGATCTCGTCGGTGAGCGGAATAATTCTCGCAGTAGTCGCCGCCATCGCTCTCGTCACAGGTGCATCGGGCCGTTGCCCGCTCTATAAGTTGTTCAATGTGAACACTGTCAAGACCTCCGGTAATCGCCACCACCCCGTCGCGTCTTAGCCTTAAGGTCGAATAGCGCAAGCACGCTTTGAATTGTCGAGTCCGATCCAATGTGTCGTCCGCCCAAAATGCCCATCAGGCAAGTTAGCCTGTCGGCGATGAAGGGTAAGGCGGGCAGTAGGATCGGGCTCGATTCTTGCGTCAGCAAGAACTACATAAATACCAGGATATGAGTGGGGCTACGCTGAAGTTCGAACAGTTGGTTGAGGATCATAGCGCCGCTCTTTTTCGCTATGCGCGCTGGCTTGGAGCATCGTCGTCCGACGCCCAAGACATGGTGCAAGAAGTCTATCTACGTGCTTGGCAAAAGCATGATCAGCTCGATGGGATCGTGGCGCCCCGAGCGTGGCTAAGGCAGATTCTCCATAACGCATTTATCGACAACGTGCGGGTTTCGCGCTTCGAACTTGACGTCCAAGACGTTGAATCACTCTGGCAGGACGAGGGCTACACCGTCGATCTAGAAGAGATTCTTAGCTCCAAGGAATCGGTCGAAGCAATCCGCGCAGCACTTTTTGACCTTCCTTTCGCTTATAGGAGCGTGGTCATCTTGCATGATCTAGAGGACTTTACCGTGGCACAAGTGGCAGCCGAACTGTCCATCTCGCTGGCCGCCGCCAAACAAAGGCTTCGCCGGGGACGAATGATGCTCATAACCGCGCTGTCGCGCCATCGTGGTGTGCATGAGGTTGAACCGGGCGGCATTGGATGCTGGGCGGCGCGTGAGATGATTTCGCCCTTCATCGATAATGAACTAAGCGAAGCTGAAAAATCGCAGGTTCAGTCACACCTCGACGCTTGCCCTACCTGTCCGGCACTCTTTGCATCGATAGTGAAGGTCAATGAGGTAATGTCGAGCAATCAGCGAGATCCCGACGAAAGTGTCGACCCCGCCCTGTCGCAAAAAGTGCAGTCCTACCTCGACGAACACAAGGTGCGGTATTCTAACTCGCCGAGGCCGCCACAAAGTTAGCTCCGCTAAAAAAGCGGGGCCGGAGAACCAAACTCTTCCCGCCCCGCCGTAAAGTAACGCGATACCTCTAGTGGCCCATACCGACTCTCTGAGCCTGCTGGAGAGCCTTCCCCTCAGTTTGAAGGGCGGGGGCAACCATCACTTCCGCCTTCTGAAACTCTTTGATCGTCTCGTACCCACAGGTAGCCATCGAGGTACGAAGCGCCCCAAATAAATTCAGCCTGCCATCATTCTCACGAGCTGGTCCAACGAGTACTTCCTTGAGCGAGCCCCGCTGGGATACCGCAACTCGCGCCCCACGCGGAAGCGTGGGATGGAAGGTTGCCATTCCCCAGTGATAGCCCCTGCCAGGCGCCTCATATGCGGTTGCAAGTGGCGATCCGATCATCACCGCGTCAGCACCACAGGCGATAGCTTTTGCTACATCGCCGCCTTTGGACATCCCGCCATCGGCGATTACGTGAACATAAACCCCGGTCTCGTCCAAGTGCCTCATTCTTGCGCCGGCAGCATCGGCAATGGCCGTGGCTTGGGGTACCCCCAAACCAAGCACTCCCCGGGTCGTGCAGGCATTTCCGGGGCCAACCCCCACCAAAACACCCACGGCACCGGTGCGCATCAGGTGCAGGGCCGCCTGATAGGAAGCGCAGCCACCCACGATAACGGGAACCTCAAACTCGCGGATGAACTTCTTGAGATTGAGTGGCTCGCCGGTCTTAGAAACGTGCTCCGCCGAGA
The DNA here is from genome assembly GCA_021819025.1 of Actinomycetes bacterium. Lineage (GTDB taxonomy): Bacteria > Actinomycetota > Acidimicrobiia > Acidimicrobiales > Acidimicrobiaceae > Acidithrix. The sequence goes on from JAKASN010000164.1 coordinate 3,788, forward strand.
CTACCGTACCTTGAATCACCAAAATATCTAATTCACCATCGAGGGCGGCCTTTGCCAACTGCACGGTGCGCTGGGGGGTAAGAGATGCTGCGGTAACCACACCCGCAGCCTTGATCTCTCGAATGCGCTCGGTCACAAGCTCAGGCTTGATCGGCTCAAGGTAGATCTCTTGCATACGCTCAGTCGCTTTTTCGGCAGGAAGATTGGCAATCTCAGCCAAAAAGGGCTCAGGGTCCTCATAACGCGTCCACAACCCCTCAAGGTTCAAAACACCCAAGCCGCCGAGCTTGCCGATCTCGATGGCGGTATGAGGGGAGACCACTCCGTCCATGGCCGATGCCAGCAAGGGTAAATCAAAACGGAACGCGTCGATCTCCCAGCTAATATCCACATCTTCTGGATCGCGTGTACGTCTCGAGGGCACAATCGCGATGTCGTCGAAACCGTAAGCTTGACGCCCTGACTTTCCTCTGCCAATCTCTATTTCTGCCATTTAGATTCCCTCCAGGTTTCGAGAGGGGTGGCCCAAATTACCTGCGATGCGTTCCATATCAACAGTGTAACGACTCACCCCGAAATTGCATTTGTGTTAGCTGCCACAGCCACGGGCCAGCAATCAAAGCCCGATGATGCGCAATACCCCACGAGCGACGGCTTGGCTCATCTCATAGAGCGCCGCGTCTCGGGCTTTGTCGACTTTGTCGAGCAGGCCACCTTCGTCCTCACTATTGCTCAAAGCGTCGAGTGTTGAAGTTACCGTTTTCTGCGCGGTCTCGGTCACTTCGTAGCCAAGCGCGGTGAGGCGCTTGAAAATCTCCGAAGAGGAAACCGGCTCGGGAGCTGCTTTTGCAATCAGTTCAATGGCCGCCTTTGCCAGATCCGTGGTGGCCGCAGTGGTCTTTCCCATAGCAGCTGCGATGTCGGTGGGCCGAGTCGCCATCTCGTCAGCGCTCTTAACCCAAGCTCTCATCTTACGAATCAACTCGTCGAGAGTCTCTGCTTCAAAAGTCACCGTCGCCATATTTTCTCCCACTTCTGCCAGATCTTCAGATTCGAGCATTCTGAGACGGAGTCGCAAGCCCTAGATATATGCGCCTTAGAACTTGGATCGTGATATACGCCGTTGCGCCCCAAATCAAGTCTCCCTCCATGGCAAAAAAATGCATCTCTCGGGTCTCTGGACCCCGCGACCATGTCTCACGATGGTAAGTTCCAGGCGAAATCAGCTCAACCAATGGTACCTCGATGACCTCTTCAACCTCAGACTCTGCAGGATAGTACTTCGGTGCGGCAACTTCGGAAATACCCAAGAATGCCGTCATAGAGATACCACTCGATGCGGTTGCCAATTCGGCAATTCGACCAACTACCTCTATGGAGTCGGGTTCTACGCCTATCTCCTCGTTGGTCTCTCGAATCGCAGCGTCCAAAGGAGTCTCACCTGGCTCCACTTTCCCTCCGGGAAATGCCATCTCGCCGGCGTGGGTCTTGAGTTGACCGGAGCGGCGAGTAAGAACTAGCGCCGGCGCATAGGTGACTCCCACTAGCAAAGCCAGCACCCCAGCGGGACGCTTCATATTTTGATCTGGCAAATTTCTCGAGATCCTCGGAGTTGAATCAGTAAATCCTTGAGCGCGCTCAAAGGCGCGAGCAATCTCAAAACGGTTCTCGGGCAAAACTTCCCCTAGCTCGTCGAGCCACGTCGGAGA
>JAKASN010000165.1 GCA_021819025.1 Actinomycetes bacterium
TTTGCCCTAACAGAATGCGACAACGCAACCACGCGGTCGCCTCCCCACCATCCTCAGCTCCAGTGTCGCCTAACATCCCCATCGCAATCAACGAAAGCGTCGCTCTACACCAAGGCGAGATAAAGACCTTTGGCCATGCGTGGTAGCAACTATCCACCGCTGGCAACAACTGCCACGACCTTTTCCAAACTCTTAGTTCGACGGAATCCTGCCAACCGTCGCCAGTGATCCCGCCATGGCGAACGCGTCACTGGTGAAGTGGTAGCCGCTAACCGTATAAAGATTCTGCCCAATTGTCCAAGTCAACCAGGTGTGGTTGCCATCTCCCGCTGCTTGAATTACTACGATCCCATTTTTCGCAGGCATTCGCACTTTGGTCATGAGGTCGATAACTCTAAGCCCTTCCAGTTTTGCCTCAGCGATTGAATAGAGAGCAGCATTCCCACCTATGAGAACGCTCCAGCCATTTAAATCAAAACGCATCTCGCAACAGCCGGAAACACCTTTGGTGCCAGTGAGAAGACCCTGGACTCCCGGGACCAGGCTGACCTGTTGAGACGAGTTGGCATTGGGAGCACAAAATCTAGTGCGCTGGTCTTACGAAGTTGGTATCCAAAGGTTTGCGGCAGCTGCTGTTGGATAGTGGGTGCCGCCAAAATCGCCAAAATACGAAGCCAGCCCGGAACAATAAGGGGGGTTGCCAATCTCGGGGCTGTTGAGGGGAAACTGGGATTGACAGCGGTAAAGACTCACTGTGTATCCTGCTTTAGTGCTGGTTGTCTTGGCAGACAGATTCGCTGGAATAGTAAGCGGCGCCAACAGAGGAACCGGTGCATGTGAAGATAGCGATCCGAGCGCAGCAGCTACCGGAGATGGGAACTGATTGAGAGCTTTTTGGGGAAGGCTAGAAAGTGCATCAGGAGCGCTGGTGGTGTTTGTTGGCGTAGACGATTGAGTACCACATGCGGAGCCAGCAACCGCCAGCACTGCAAAGAATATGGTTTTGGAAGCTTGGTGCATCATTTCTCGCTCCGGACAGCCTCACGTCAGCGACTATGACTAACCTCTTCATGGCAACAGGTGGGAACTTCCCCCTCCAGTTGCCCTACAGAGTTTCTTCCATGCCCGTGAAGTTCGATCAGGCGAGATCGAAACGATCGAGGTTCATTACCTTTATCCACGCTGCCACAAAGTCATGGAGAAACTTCTCCTGAGAGTCGTCACAGGCATAGACCTCGGTAATCGCGCGGAGCTGAGAGTTGGAGCCAAATACCAAGTCAACAGCGCTCGCGGTCCATTTGTGGTCGCCAGAGGCGCGGTCGAGGCCCTCATAAACGTGTTCCGATGACGCCGATGCTTTCCACTCTGTACCCATATCGAGAAGGTTCACGAAGAAATCGTTGGTCAAGGTCCCTGGGCGATCCGTGAAGACTCCATGTTGGGACCCCCCGTAATTAGCGTTCAGGGCGCGCATGCCGCCGATAAGAGCCGTCATCTCGGGAGCGGTCAGCGTCAACAAGTTAGCACGTTCCACGAGGAGGTGCTCAGGGGGCAACTTCTCTCCGGCTCGCAGGTAGTTGCGAAAACCATCTGCGGTCGGTTCGAGCACTGCGAAAGACTCGACATCAGTTTGCTCCTCTGAAGCATCGGTGCGCCCCGGAGCGAAGGGTACGCTTAGCTGATGACCGGCTTTCGCCGCGGCTAACTCGATGGCTGCGCTCCCGCCAATAACGATAAGGTCGGCAAGCGAGACTCTCTTTGCGCCGGACTGTTCGCCGTCAAACGCGCTCTTGATCTCCTTCAGTTTCACCAGCACACTATCGAGCTCCGAGGGGCTGTTGACTTCCCAGTTTTTCTGTGGTGCAAGGCGGATTCGTGCCCCGTTCGCCCCACCACGCATATCGGTACCACGGAAGGTTGACGCCGAAGCCCATGCGGTCGAGACAAGTTGGGACACCGAGATCCCGGAGGCGAGAAGTTTTGCCTTTAGTACTACGACATCTTCTTCGCTAACAAGCTCGTGGTCGAGCTTGGGCACCGGATCTTGCCAGAGCTGCGGTTCCGGTGGCAACAGAGGGCCCAAGTAGCGAGAGATCGGACCCATGTCACGGTGTACGAGCTTGAACCACGCCTTTGCAAAGGCCTCGGCGAACTCGTCAGGATTTTCATGGAAACGCTTGGCAATAGGCCGGTAGGTCGGATCCTCTTTCAGCGCGATATCGGTGGTGAGCATCGTCGGCGCGTGCCGCTTCGAGGTATCGTGCGCGTCTGGCACGGTACCGCGCGCAGCGGACTCCTTAGGCTTCCACTGCTTCGCACCTGCCGGGCTCGTAGTGAGCTCCCACTCGTAGTTGAAGAGGTTATCGAAAAACCCACTGTCCCAACACACCGGGTTATTGGTCCAGATGCCCTCCAGACCGCTGGTGTAAGTGTCGTCTCCGCTACCGGTTCCGAAGGTGTTCTTCCAGCCAAGCCCCTGTTGCTCGAGTGGCGCCCCCTCAGGCTCGGGACCGACATACTTAGTTGGGTCGACCGCGCCATGGACTTTGCCGAAGGTGTGGCCGCCAGCGATAAGGGCAACAGTCTCCTCATCGTTCATCGCCATGCGAGCGAAGGTTTCCCTGATATCGGTTGCCGCGGCGATCGGATCCGGATTACCATTAGGCCCCTCCGGGTTCACATATATCAATCCCATCTGCACCGCTCCGAAGGGATTGGCTAGTTCGCGATTGCCGCTATAGCGCTTATCGCCGAGCCAAGTGTCCTCTGGCCCCCAATAAGTGTCCTCCTCGGGCTCCCAGATATCGACTCGGCCGAACCCAAACCCGAAAGTCTTGAACCCCATCGACTCGAGAGCGCAATTTCCGGCAAAGATAATCAGGTCGGCCCAGGAGATCTTGCTGCCGAACTTCTGCTTGATCGGCCAAAGCAGTCGGCGCGCCTTGTCCAGGTTGGCATTGTCGGGCCAACTGTTCACAGGAGCAAACCGCTGGTTGCCACGGCCACCGCCTCCTCGGCCGTCCGCGATGCGATAGGTACCCGCACTATGCCACGCCATGCGGATGAAGAGTGGCCCGTAGTGACCAAAGTCGGCAGGCCACCAGTCCTGCGACGCCGTCATGAGCTTGATGAGATCCTCCTTCAGCTCATCGACGTCGAGGCTCTTGAACTGCTCCCGATATTCGAAGTCCTTGCCCATCGGATTTGACAAGGGGGAGTGCTGGTGGAGGAGATGAAGGTTGAGCTGATTCGGCCACCAGTCCCGGTTCGACCGGCTCCCAATCGCAGTATGCAACACCGGGCAATTGCTTTTCCCATCGCTATCAGTCATTTCGCTAATCCTTCTTTTGGTGGTATTTTGCTGAGTTTTGGTGGCTTTTGATGCCAGGGCGTTTTGGACTCTTGGTGCCGCACCCTTTAGGTATGCTGCGCAGAGTGGTCCCCATGTAACAACTGCTGCGCAAGGTTCGGATCATTATCGCCCTCCTTTGCTGATTAAGTGCTGATTCTGCGATTTAGCTGCGCTGCGAACCTTGAGGGTCGTGAATGCGAAAAGTCGGACGGTACCACCTGACACGCTGGGCAAATACCCCAGTAATTGACTTCAGCCTCGTCCAAAATAAAGCCGTGGGTGTCCGACGGAGTGAGGCAAGGGCGCTTGCCGACTGCACAATCGACGTCTTGGACCGTTCCGCATTTGCGGCACACAACGTGATGGTGGTTGTCTCCGACACGAAGTTCATAGAGCGCGACACTTCCCGCAGGTTCGATACGCCGAACCAGCCCAGCTTCCACGAATGCAGCGAGAACGTTATAAACCGCCTGTGTTGAGACCGAGCCGAGCTCGGCGACCACTTCACGAATGACGACATCGGTGTCCGCGTGGGGACGGCGTGACAGCACAACTAACACCGCCAAGCGAGACGCGGTAACCCGTAACCGCGCCACACGCATCAACTTGACGAAGTCATCGCGAGTTGCCTCGACGCTTGCAGCTCTATTCACGAACCCCTATATTAGATCAAGTCGTTAAATTGAATCAATACTATTTAGCCAATTATTTTTCATACCAGCTATGCCGCTATCGGTGGTACCAACGTCGCGATCTCCAAGGGCCATCGCGAGCATTTCTCGCCTGACTCGGTGCGGCACTGGCCCAACACCTAGACGGCTCCCTGCGAAAGGCAGGGAGCAAAAACGCGATCGGGCTGACCCTCGCCTGGCCCCAACTGCCCATTAACCTCGAGTGAGATGAAGCGCTCTTGGGCTCCGAGATGGTCGAGGCACCCTCAGCGATCGTCGCGCCGATTCGTGCTACCTATCGGCACCAGAATCTCCCCCGGCGATTGGGGAAAGCGTTGACAGCGCCTCGAGGCGCTCCGGTTGGTTCATCTTCTCGTCACCGATGGTGAGCTTGAGGGAAAGTTAGCCGATTCAGGTTCGCCTGAAGTGCCAAGGCTAGGGAGTACGTTACCTACCACCATGGTTTTTAGCGTCCGAGTCCAATTCAGCATTCACCTGCGACAGGGAGTTTCACGCCATCGAGATAGCAAGAAATGAGCCCGTTTTACCCATGGTACGCCGGTGCAGATCTCTCCCAAAGCGTCGCCTGGCAAGGGAACACTCCCAGGGCGACGATCTTTCGTCAGCTCAGCGGGTCACCTCCCACGGGCCAGACATCTCGATGACCTCGGATTCAAAAGCCAGATCCCGTAACGTCGGCGCCTTGGCATCGAGATAGGACTCCTCGAAGTCATTGCTACCACGCCCACGAAGCGCGTCACTATCACTTTTGCCCTGTGTCAGCTTGTCTCGACCGCATCGGAGCCCGAGAGTCCCTTTCCTCTCTCCCCCCGACGAGCTGAGGCACGGACAGTCCGCTAAGTAACCTATTCAACGCGGGATAGGTTTTGTCATTGCTCTCAGGGTTAGCTGGCTTTACCACGAAGCGATATACCCCCCACAATGTCTTGTTGTCCTTGCCGACAGAGAAAGCGTCATTTGCCCTTCCAAGCCGGCATATTATTTTGCTGAACAGAGACAACCTCGCAAGCAAAAATGCGATACGCCGCCTGAGGAGCGCTGAAGGGCTTGTCGGTGAACCGAACGCCCCCACCTAACTCAAGATGATATCCGCGCTCCACACCGACCTTTGGCGCGAGTCACAATAAGGACCAACCTCGGGCCCGGCGTCCCATGAAAACTTTGTAGAGCACTCTGCCGTATTATTTGCCAACCTAACGCCTCGAGCTATCAACAGTCAGGGTGCCAACCAGCGCTTCATTCGAACTCGCCGTCATGGCACCCCAATATTGACCCCAAAGCCAAGGGGGTAAAGTTGCTGCAGACCATCTCAGCGCCCGCATGAGATCAAGACACTCCGGATTTGCCGTGGAACCTCAAGGCAACCACGTCACCATCGCAGGCGGCACTGTAACCACCGCAGCCCGGTCTTAGTTGTCCTGTCGTCTTAG
>JAKASN010000166.1 GCA_021819025.1 Actinomycetes bacterium
CGCTGGCTGGCCGTGGCATCTCCGGTTAAGTATCTTGCCGCGATGAAGGTGGCCCTTTCCTCGGCGCATCCCGGGGGCTCGCTCAAGAATATCGCATACGGTTCCCGCATCGCGCGAGACTTGTCCAAGCGCAACGCAAGTCACATACATGGCGGCTTTGTACACTCGCCGGCGTCCGCAGCACTCATTGCGGCACAGTTTTGCGGGCTGAGCTTTTCCATGTCGGGCCACGCCAAGGATATTTACACCTCGACGCCACTTTCGTTGGCGCGGAAACTTACCGCGGCGAGTTTCGTGCTGTGTTGTTCATCGAAAGCGCGCGACGAGATCATTGCCAAGGTTGGAGACCTGGTTGGAATAGATACTCTCGCCAAGTTGCGTCTCTGCCACCACGGCGTGGACTCGAAGCGATTTTGTCCCTCTGATGTAGCGCTACTTGAGGGGCCACCGCGGTTTCTTGCTGTGGGTCGCCTCGTAGAAAAGAAGGGTTACTCGTTGTTGCTTCGTGCCTTCGCCGAGGTGAGTGCCGAGTACCCCGACGCTACATTGAGGCTCGTTGGCGACGGCCCGTTGGCTGGTTCGCTGTGCCAACTTGCTCTTGAGTTGGGGGTCAGCGCTCAAGTCGAATTCCTGGGATCACGCACCCGCGAAGAAGTCCTTCGCGAGATGCGCGGCGCCAATATCTTTGTGCATCCCTCGATAGTGCTTCCCAATGGGGACCAAGATGGGATACCTAACGTGGTGCTTGAGGCAATGGCCTGCGGCCTGGCGGTTATCGGAGCCGATATTCAGGGAATTCGCGAGCTGATCGCAACGTCGAGCAGCGGGATTATCGTGGCCAGCGGCGACGTAACCGAGCTCAGTGCGGCGATGAGCAAACTTGCCGGTTCGCCGGCGATGCGCGGGGACCTCTCCCGTGGAGCCCGAATTCGCGTCGTCAATGCATTTTCCAAGGCCACGGCGATCTCTGAGGTGGTGGAGATTATGCGCACGGTGGTCTCTGACCAACCCGAGTCGGCGCCCGGCCCTTCACCACAACTCACGGTATGAGAGTCGCATACTTGCTCTTCGATCCGGGTATTCCGGTGGGCGGGACCAAAGGTGCTTCGGTGCACGTGGCAGAATTTCTTGCCGCTGTGGTGGCTCTTGGTCATGAGGTTCACCTCGTCGCGACCAATGTGGTTGGCGAGGTGCCCGCAGGTGCGGTACTGCACCATATCGCGTTAAAAGGGCTCAGCAAAAGCGAGGCCTCCAAGCTCGCCGCGGCGAGAGAGTTCGCGGGCGCCGCGTTGGAGGTGCTCGCGGCGATTCGGCCCGACTTGATTTGTGAGCGCCTGAGCCTTTTTTTCGATTCTGGAGGGGCCTTGGCCAAAGCAGTAGGCGCTCGAAGGGTCTTGGAAATCAACGCGCCGATTGTGAGAGAGAGACTGGATAACTTCGGCCTAGAGATGAAAGATGAAGCAATCGCCGCGGAGCGAGGGGCGATTGCCGACAGCGATGCAGTGGTAGTATCACAAGTTTTGGCGAGCTACGCGCGCGAAAATGGCGCTCGGTCAGTCCGCGTAGTTGCCAATGGCGTTGACCCGAGCCGCTTTGATTGTGCCAAGCGAGCGCCGATGGCATCCGTCAGTTCCAACGTCCCGGTGGTGGGCTTTGTTGGTTCCCTGAAGCCCTGGCACGGTGTTGAAAACTTGGTCTTAGCGTCGGCCCTTCTCGTTTCGTGGGGGATGACACATCGCTTATTGATCATTGGAGACGGACCGCAATCGAGCCGGATCGCTGAAGTCGTGTCGCAGCTGGGCGCACCAGAGCACATCGAGCTCGTCGGCGCAGTGCCCATGGCGCAGATACCCGAGCATTTAGCGAGCATGGACATCGGAGTGGCACCGTATCGACCCAGTAGCGATTTTTACTTCTCGCCGTTAAAGGTGCTGGAATACATGGCTGCGGGATTGGCCGTGGTAGCCACTGATGCCCCGTCGATACGCTCGCTTGTGGCCGATACCGGGGTGCTCGTCAAAGACCCGACACCGACATCTTTGGCGGCGGCCATCGGGGAACTGCTTGTCCAATCTGACCTCCGCACCCGGATGGGAGTCGCCGCGCGCGACCGCATTGAGAGGAGATTCGCGTGGATTACCGTGGCCAAGTCGATTCTTCGTGCACCGTGATGGCCCCGCAAGGTATCCTTTTGCCGCCATCGCCCCACCCTGACGAAGATCGGCCGAACAAAGCCAGCAGCAGGTCGCTATTGCGGGGTTTCATAAGAAAGACCCGCGCCCGCCTTGTCGTGGGGACTTTGGCTTCGATGCTCAACGCTGCTCTCACCTGGGCGACGCCGTGGCCGATGAAGATCCTGGTCGATTCAGTCTTTGGTGCTAAGCGCCTCCCAACATTTCTGGCATTTTCGGGGTCCAGAGTGGAGCTTCTGTACTTGGTGGCCGCGACCATGGTGATCTTTGCACTGCTTGGCGGTGCTGCGACCTTTGTTTCCGCACTGAGCTTTGCCAACGCGGGACAGGTCTTCTCCAACGATCTTCAGGTTGAAGTTTTCGACCACATCATCTCCCAGCCGCCACGTTTTTTTGACCAGCGCAAGTCTGGAGACCTCACGACTCGACTCATCGCCGACGTGCAGGCCATTCAGCGTGCCTTGGTGGAATCGTTGCCAACTTTGGTCAATTCCACCTTGACGATCCTTGGCATCATGGTGATTCTGGCTCTTTTGGGTCCGATCTTTCTTGGGGCAGTTGCGGTGCTAGGCGTCTTTATCGCTCTGGATCTCAACTACTTCATGAAAAAGGTTAAGGCCCAGGCGCGTCGCGCCCGCAACATGGAGGGCCTTGCTAACTCGTCAGCTCAACAGGCCATCATGGGTCTCGTGGTGGTCCAGACTAACCAGGGAGAAACGGCGGAGTCGACGAGATTCTCTCGTTTTGTCAATGCCAGTACCGGCCACTCACTCAAGGCGAATGTTTCCCAGGCTTCGATGAGCGCTTCGGTGACCACCGTGCTCAACATCGCCATCGCACTCTTCGTGCTGATGGCGGGCGTAGCGGTCTTCAACCATACCATGAGCGTGGGAATGATCCTCGTGGTCAGCTCTTATGCGCGGTCGATCTACAAGCCTTTGCAACAGCTTACCAAGCGCGCCGGCATCGTCGGGGTTGGCCTGGCGGCAAAGGAGCGCGTTAGCGAACTCCTCGCCTCTGATGAATCACTCGCCAGTGCGCACGTGGCGCCTTCGCATTGGACGCGCCGTGGCGCCGTCGAGTATCAGCGAGTGCGCTTCGCATATGGAGGTTCCGAGGTAATTCACGGTGCGGACTTGGTGATTGAGGCGGGTTCCCGGGTAGGGCTCGTGGGTGCGACGGGATCAGGCAAGTCAACTTTGGCGAAGATGCTTCCAAGGCTTTTGGAGCCCAGCGAGGGAACGGTGCGCATCGACGGAATTGACACCCGGGATATCCCCTTGCAAATTCTGCGGAGCTTTGTGGCCTATCTTCCCCAGGAGACGTTTGTTTTCGCGGGAACCTTGTGGGAGAACATCGTCTATGGAATGGCCGGGGCGACGCGTATCGACGCTGTGACGGCTGCCAGAGAGGCTGGACTGGTGGAGGTCTTCCATCAAATGCCTAACGGCTTTGACACCGTCGTCACCGAAAAGGGGACCTCGCTTTCGGGCGGTCAGAGGCAGTGTGTTGCCATAGCTCGCGCCGTGGCGCGCCATGCGAAGATTATTGTCCTTGATGAGCCGACGATAGGGATCGACCCCGCGCTTGAAGGTGTGCTAAACCAAGCCTTTGAACGCCTCACCCAAGGAAAAACCACCATCGTGGTGAGTCACCAGCGGGCGACCCTGCACTTCTGCGAGCGAATATATGAGGTCCGCAACGGAGTGGTCAGTGAGAGTTCCATGGGGGGTTTCTTCGATGCCACCCCCACCGAGTCCGCTCAAGTCGCCGAGTCTTTCAGAGTGAGATGAGGCGGGATCGGTTGGTGAGCTTGAGAAGTTACCGGAAGCAAAACGACGTCAATTTGCCGCCATCGGGGGACGATTTCCCGTCGGGGTATTTAAATGGAGGTGCGAAGATTATGGGTGATGGATCTGTGTCGGGGCGTTTTGTGCCGAGGACAATTTTGGTTGTGGGCGCCGGCTATGTTGGCCTTACCGCGACGGCATGTTTCTCATCTTTAGGCCACCGAGTGCATTTAGTGGAGAAAGACTCCGCGCGACTGGAGATGCTCTCACGCGGGGAGGTCCCTATCTACGAACCGGGCCTCGAAGAGATGCTCTTCAAAGGCCTCAATAGCGGCCAAATTACCATCACCGACTCTATCGAGCCGGGCTGTTTTGATGCCGATGCGGCTTTATTGTGCGTCGGCACGCCACCCTTGCCAAATGGCGATCCCAACCTCTCCATCATCGCTGCGGGGGCCGCTCAAGTGGCGGCGGCTGCGACGCGCGATATTGCCGTGGTTGTCAAGAGCACCGTTCCGCCGGGTACTTGTGAGGCGTTGGAGCTCATTTGCCACGAACATGCGAATCCGTACGTGCGGATCAGCGTTTGTTCAAACCCGGAGTTCCTGCGCGAGGGCCATTCCATCTACGACTTTATGAATCCCGACCGGGTGATCGTTGGGGGGAAAGACTGGGCAGGCGACATCGTGGCCTCGCTATATCCCGACTCCATGGTCTTGGCGAGGATGGATCGTCGAGGCGCGGAACTGGTGAAGTACGCCTCCAACTCATTTTTGGCGGTGAAAGTATCCTTTGCCAACGAGATCGCTGCGCTATGCGAGGCGCTTGGATCCGACGTGGGCCCGGTACTTGAAGCGGTTGGGCTTGATTCGCGCATCGGGGGAGCTTTTTTGCAGCCCAGCCTCGGCTGGGGCGGATCGTGCCTTCCCAAAGACACTCAAGGGATGTTGGCAATTTCGGATTCGTTGGGGTGTGAGGCGCGTGTAGTGGGCGCGGCAATTGAAGCCAACGCCACCGCGAAGACGAGAATCGTTGAGCGCCTCGACCGCGCTTTGGGAGGATTGGTGTCCAAACGCATCGCTTTGCTGGGTCTTGCCTTCAAGGCCGGAACCGACGACACGCGGGACTCGCCAGCTCTGGCTCTTGCCGAGGAGTTAGCCTCGCGCGGAGCTTTCGTGGTGGGATATGATCCCATGGCACGTATCGGGGCGCGAGAACGTATGTGCCTTAGCGAACGTGCGCCGAGCGTGGAGGAGGCCGTCGCTGATGCGGACGCGGTGGTGGTCGCGGTCAACTGGCCGCAATTTGGCACCATCGATCCGCGTACCATCATGGCACGTGCTCGGGGGCACATCTTTCTCGATGCCACTGGGGCTGCCTCACTTTCGGCGTGGCGCGATGCGGGATTTTTGGCGATGGGAATTGGCACCGGTTACCAAGATCGCTTTCGCCCCATCGTATGGAGACCCCTTGCCTGGACCATGCCC
>JAKASN010000167.1 GCA_021819025.1 Actinomycetes bacterium
GAGTTCAGAATGAACTGCGCGGATCCCGCCGTGGAACTCCTCGAGGCGGGGCCTCCCCTCGTGGAGCCCCCAGGACCACCGGTTGCGAAACCATAGTGTCGGCAAAACATCGATGTGATCGGGCTCGGGTCCCTTGTTGGTTACCCGAAGGGTGACGCAAATATCTCGTGGTCCCGCCTTGGCATAGTCGGCCTCGATGACCCAGAAGCGGTCGTCGTCAAAAGCAGCGGTATCCAGCAGTTCGAACTCCGGATCTCCTCTACCTCGGCGGGCATTTTCAGCGACAAGCTCGTGGTAAGGGAAGGCCGCCTGAGGATAGTGATACCTCCAGCGCATCCAGGAGTGCGTCGGAGTGGAATCGAGATACCACCAGTACTCCTTGGCATCTTCTCCGTGATTGCCTTCATTGCCGGTGAGGCCGAAGATGCGCTCCTTGAGGATCGGGTCGCGACCGTTCCAAAATGCGAACGACAGGCAAAGCTGCTGGCGAATATCGCTTATCCCACCGAGACCGTCTTCGCTCCAGCGATACGCACGAGATCTCGCGTGGTCGTGAGGAAAGTACTCCCATGCGGTGCCATTTTCGCTATAGTCTTCCCTGACCGTGCCCCAAGCTCTCTCACTTAGGTAGGGGCCCCACTCTTTCCAGACTCCGGGTGCATCCTCCGTAGCCGATGTTAAGCGCCTTTGCTCTGCGGTCACATTACTCCCTCAACTTGGCATTTGCCGTGTAGGGGAATCTAGCCTGTGCAACAATCTTTTAGATGGTCACCCTTCGCTTTGGTCCTCAGCTCTGCACGACTCTAGAGGAGTCAGCACAACGGGAATGGTTGGTGAGCGACGGGTGCGGCGGTTACGCGATGGGAACAATTTCCGGGCTTCGCACTCGGCGCTACCACGGGTTGCAGATCATCTCCACATCGGTGCCGGGCCAGCGGCATCTCGGCCTCGTTGCACTTGATGCAATTGTTGAATTTGGTTCGGCTCAAATTCCCCTCGGTGTTCATGAATGGAAGAGCGGTGCGCTGGAGCCAAAAGGCTTTGAGCATCTCCAATCATTTGAACTTCGAGATGGTCTCCCCCGTTGGAGTTGGTCAGTCGATGGCATAGTGCTGGAACGGGAGTTGGCAATGATACAGGGACGCCCGGTTCTTGGGATAGTCCATCGCCTTCTCTCTGCCCCCGGACCCATACGAGTGACTCTTTCGGCACTCTGCACCTGGCGAGACGCCCACCAAGAGCGCTCCGCCAGCGGCGTTCCCAAGCAGCAAAGCGTCGCTGATGGCTTCACCTTCGAGGATGCCTACCGAGTGCGGGGCCCCGGTTGGGCCCCAGTAGGCAATTGGGATTTCGGGGTCCACTACCGCGAGGAGTCGGCCCGTGGCTTGCCCGACACCGAGGACATTTGGTGTGCGGGAACCTTTACCAAACTCCTCGTGCCCGGAGATGTACTCGAGGTAGAGGCGTGGGCCGACGACCTCAACAGAATCCCGCCTCCAGCGGTACGCATCGTCCAAGACGCGAGAGCCCGCGCCCGCTCTCTGGTAGCGCGCTCCAAAGCGTCCGACGACATTGAAGCCCAGTTAGTGTTGGCGTCAGACCAGTTCGTCATCAGGGGACCGGCGGTAGTTGCGGGGTACCCTTGGTTCGGAGAATGGTCGCGGGATTCTCTGGTTTCCTACGAGGGCCTCTTCCTTGCAACTTCACGTTGGGACGAGGGTCGCAAGCTGCTCCAGCGTGAACTGGATCATCTCTCCGATGGAATGTTGCCCAACTGCAACGACAGCGGAACCACCGAATTCAACAGCGCTGACGGTACGCTCTGGCTGTTCCAGGCGATACTGCGCCATGTAGAAATAACCAAAGACCGTGATCTCGCCGCACAGGCCGTACCACAACTTAGCGACGTCATCAAAAGCCATATAGCAGGTTTGCGCCACAACATCGTCATGGATCCCGCCGATGGACTCTTGAGCCAAGGAGAGGACGGGCTGGCGCTCACTTGGATGGATGCGCGCATCGACGGCAAAGCTGTCACCGCTCGCAACGGCAAGACCGTCGAGATCAACGCGCTCTGGGCAAACGCTTTGGAGGCGCTGGCACAGCTACAGTCCTTGGTTCACATCGAAAATAGCTCCTCGACACTGTTCGCGGCACGGGTTCGTGACTCTTTCATGCGCACCTTTTGCAGGCCCAGCGGAGTCATCGATCTCCTTCGACCTGATGGCAACAGCGACACCTCTATCCGTCCCAATCAATTGTTGGCGGTGTCGCTGCCATATGGTCCGCTCAGAAATCAACCTCAGGCCATCGAGGTGGTCACGACAGCGTCTTCACAGCTGCTTACCCCACTCGGCCTTCGATCGTTGAGCCCATCGGAAAAGCACTATGTCCCATATCACCGCGGCAACCCAACCGAGCGCGACCTCGCATATCATCAGGGAACGGCGTGGCCGTGGCTTATCGGTCCCTACGTGGACGCCTGCTTGGCCACCAACTCCCCCACCGCGGGCATCCTCGATGGGCTGGTCTCACATTTGGCCGATTGCGGAGTCGGTTCGGTCTCTGAAACCGCCGATGGGGCAGCCCCCAATAGAGCTACGGGCTGCCCCTTCCAGGCATGGTCGGTAGCCGAATTGTTGCGGGCCCGACAGGCCCTCGTAGTTGGGGACACCTAGGGAGAAGGCTCTCGATAAGGAAGTGGTAGCCCGAGACGCTTTCCCGAGCTCAGCACCTCAATGTTAAATCAAGATCGCGACACCGGTTCGGAAGCCACCTCATGGCTCTTTGTCACTTACAGCCCGGCACAAGCGAGGAGATGCGGTCCAACCTGCCGATTTAGCCAATCTCGTCCACGCTTAAAGTATTGCGACCAAGGGGACGGCTTGCTCTGGGAACACAATGGCCAGATCGGAGCCAAGATGCTCATTGCGCACCGGCGCCATGTAAGCACCTTGTGCGCGCTTGGGCCATCACGTCTACGACCGCCAACGCCAAACTCCCTCCGTCACCCCAGAAGCGACGCTCTCTTACCGAGGCGCGTCTAAGGCATATGCAAACCGCAACACCGCCTTGGGGAACTTCTGTGGCACGCTTATCAAATTGCAACATCACGTGCCAGCGGCGATCGCGTGGTTGCCCGTCGTGGATGATCGCACGCGATAAGGTGCCGGGTCCGCGTTCGTCATCGCATCTATGACGACGGCGTCGGGATGCGCCATGAGCCTAATGGTCTTGAGACAAAGCAAGGACAAGACCTCCGTGGGTGAACTAAGTTACGTTATTGCCCAGTTCACTCGGGCCGGTGTCGAGAAGGAGGCCCTTCAAGAGCCTTTAATAGACTTTGCGCAGAGGCGACCAAAAGCTTGATTGAGGGGCGCGCTGACATCAAGTGCATAAAAGACAGCGCGCAGTTACCCATGCGAGAGGCCCCATTAGGCGGTGTCCAGATCGCGCTCTACAGCGGTGTTCGCATCGTGCGAATGATGCGACATATAGGCCGTTACCCAAAGGGCTGCGAGTGCGGAGGCGCTCACGCCGACCCACCCCGCGAACGCAAACCCCGCCATGAAGGCGGTATGCGCCTGCGCGCCAACCGCGACACCCAATGCGCCGCCGATATGCCTTGATACCGTAAGTCCTGCTGCGAGCGAACTCGCCACCAATCCGGCCGCAGCTTGGGGCAGTTGGGCGAGTATCGGGGCGAGCTGCCGTGCATACTCTGAGTTGAACACGCTGCCGAACAACGCAACACCGAGCGCGCCACCAACTTCCATCGCCGCCACGTTGATAGCGGCGCCGATTCCTGTCTCATGATCCGAAAGGCTGCCCATGACCGCGTCAGTGCCGACGGTGAGCACAAAGCCCATGCTGACTCCTCCGGGCACCAAGATTCCCACTACGGCGAGGTAGGTACTAGAAGTACTGAAGAGAACTTCCTCAGCGATTGCCGCGAGCATGAGCACCAGCCCCAACGCCAAGCAGAGGCGGGGACCCAGCTTGGGTGCCAACACGCGCGCCAACGCGCTTCCTACCACCACCGCTGCTGCGGCGGGCAAGAATCGGAGACCCGCGCCAAAGGCCGAGTAGCCGAGATAAGACTGGAGAAACTGCGTCATCAGGAAAAGAAAGCCAAAGATGCCCAGGTAGATGGCTCCCATTGCGAGTGACGCCAGCGCAAAATTGTTGCGCCTTACTATCGAAAAATTGACTATCCTGTCGCTATTCTGTTTTGCTCGTACTACGAATGAGCCGCCTGCCACTGCGGATACCAGGAAGAGCCCGAGTATCCGAGGCTGGCTCCATCCCCACTCAGGAGCCTGGATAATCCCGCCCACCAAGCTTGTCAAGGCCACCACCGAGAGCAGGGAACCCTTCCAATCGAGAGGCTCATGGCGCCGCTTAGCACTCTTAGGTAGCCAAACCCACGATACCGCCAGGGCAAGTCCCGCGACAACGATATTTGCCCAGAAAATCGACCCCCACCAGAAATAGGCGAGCAGCGCTCCCCCAACCAGGGGCCCCATCGCCACACCGATTCCCGCACTTGCCGTCCAACCCGCAATTGCGGTTTGGCGTTTGATGGGCGAGTGAAACACGTCAACCAGCATCGAGAGCGAGGCTGGCACCGCCAATGCCGCACCCACCCCCATGATCATCCTCGCCACTATCACCACATCATTCGTGTTGCCAAAAATGGCAACCAGGGAGCCGATAATGAAAGCGAGAAGCCCACTTTGTAGAACTTCTCTTCTGCCGCGACGATCAGCAAGATGACCTCCAACGACGATCAGCCCAGCGAAAGCCGTGGTATAGGCATCGGTAATCCACTGCAGAGCGGTGGTGGATGAGCCAAGGCTGCGTTGCAAACTCGGCAAGGCAACATTGACAATGGTATTGTCTAGCGCAACGAGAAAGAAGGTCAAACAGAGCACGGCGAGCGCACCCACGTGCTCGAACTTGCCCAACTCGATCTTGTCGACTCTGGTCCCAGACGACAAATAACGAGAATTATCATTGCGTCTCGCTGGCACTACGACCCCTCATTGCTCCAACCCGGAAAAAAACTACCTCAGTCAGATGCTTATACAGAGAATTTCGCATCCAAAGATCTTGCGCTTGCGAAGATAAGAAATTCCGGCGCCTTGATGGTGGCCGAAGTGCGAGGTAATTGTCGAACTCTTGAAGTCTTGCTCCATGGCAAGTCACTAGATTCGAGTCACCGTCGCATCCTGTGTCGCGTTGGGGATGGGTTGACGGAGTGGCACCGTCTCACGGTGGTGCCATGACTCGGAAGCGTAAGCGACAGGAAACTCCATTGGAAATGCATGGCACTTTCGGTGCTTCGCCGACTTTGGCAATGCTACTATTTGCCTGCCAGGTCCGGAAGCCGGGCTTTCAACGAGAGGGGAAGTAATTGGGAAAAGTAGTAATCATGGAGGACAACCCGGGACAGATCGGAA
>JAKASN010000168.1 GCA_021819025.1 Actinomycetes bacterium
CCTCGGCAACCGCGGTTGCCGAGGGCCAGGTAATCGAATGGTCGCCCCCAATTACCAAAGGAATGATATTGCGCGAAGCGACCTCAAAGACCCGCTTGCGAATTGCGGCCGAGGACGGCTCCCACAGTCCGTGGGAACACAAGGCGTCTCCATAGTCCACCACCTCGGTCTCTTCGAAGATCTCGATACCGTAATCCATGTGGTAGGTTCCTGGACCATATGCGAGAGCTCGCAGGGCTCGCGGGGCGAAGCGGGCACCGGGTCGGTTGGTGGTGGAGGCGTCCCAAGGAGCACCAACCACAGCGATATCGGGCTCCCACTCCTCGAGCTGCTCGGGCTCGCTCAGCAGCGGCCGTTGCGCGAAGCTAGCCGTTCCTTGGTAAGACGCGGTATCTAACTGGGCGCGTGCGCCCGGAGGAAGGTCTCTTTTTGGCACGTCGCCTCCTGGGTCGATTCTCAACTCGTACTTTAGGCTAGCGAGGCGCTCAGGCCTCCAACGGCGCCGCCCATGCGCTATCTGGAGCGAAGTTTTTCCTTGCGGTGCTCCCGAGCAACAAGATCAACCTGAGTTTTGTCGATTCCACCAAGCCAGGTGGCGTTAGAGTCGGATGATAGGTTTCCTGCGAGCAAAGATTGCGGGTCGATTGCGGCGAAGTTGAGGATTACGAAGTGAAAGCCACCCAGATCACATTGGCATCGCGTCCCAAGGGGACGCCCCGCGCTGAAGACTTCGGACGCGCGACTGTGGAGTTGCCTGCTCCAGGGGCTGGTGAACTTGCGGTCAAGGTCGTCTATCTGTCTGTGGATCCCTATATGCGGGGCCGCATGAACGATGCCAAGAGCTATGTCCCGCCTTTTGTGCTCGGTGAAGCGATAACCGGCGGTGCCGTTGCCGAGGTGCTGGAGTCGCGCGCCGATGGATTTTCGCCCGGGGACCTCGTGGTGGGAAACGCCAAATGGGCCGATTTTGATATCGTCGCCGCCAGGGGCGTGCAAAAGATTGAGCCCTCGTCGATCTCGCCGAGTGCTTACCTGGGAATCCTTGGCATGCCAGGCCTCACGGCATACGTCGGCCTTTTAGACCTTGCTTCGCCGCGGCGAGGCGAGACGGTGTTTGTCTCTGGTGCGGCTGGCGCGGTGGGCTCAACGGTCGGACAGATCGCCCGCATCAAAGGATGCAAGGTGATCGGCAGTGCTGGAGGACCCGAGAAGGTGCAACGTCTCTTGGAACTCGGATTTGATGGCGCAATCGACTATCGCAGCGGGAATATCGTGAAGTCGCTCGGGGAGGTGGCACCTGATGGCATCGACATCTACTTCGACAACGTAGGTGGAGATCACCTCGTTGCCGCGCTCGAAGCGACGCGCGACTATGCCCGGCTGGTGCTCTGCGGCGCAATATCGCGCTACAACGACTCGGCTCCGACGCCGGGGCCCTGGAATCTCTTTCGGGTCATCCAACGCCGTCTCACCCTGAGAGGATTCATCGTGAGCGACCATGGCGCTCGTAGGCCCGAATTTATCTCCGATATGACCACCTGGATTCGCGAAGGCGAGATCAATTACGACGAGACCATCGCCGAGGGTCTTGATGCGGCGCCCGAAGCATTTTTGGGGTTATTTTCCGGAGCTAACCTCGGGAAGATGGTGGTTCGCCTTTAGATCTGGATTTGCTCCCCATGGGCGCCGCATCGCTGGTTGCAGAGCTATCGCCCCTGCGGGCTGGCGGTGAGCCGGTGCGCTTGCCTATGGTGATTCTAAGAAAGATTTCATGATGGTTTCATAGACTTTGCCCATCACGGGGTAAGGATTGTCTCATGAGTCGCGATTTTGAAGCAGCTGCGGTCCTTGGGACGGTGATGGCTGAGGCGCCTCTAGCGATGCTTCGGTTGGTAAGCGAAGCTAGCTCAAGCCGTGGCATTTGGCGCAACTTCTCGGGCGCAATCCCATGGTAGACAACAGGGGATTCCTCTCGAGTGTCACGGCGCGGATACTTCGCTACTTCGTGCCGATGATTCTTGGTGGGGTGATGGTGGCGATCTACTTCCAGGCGGGAGTATCCAGGTCCGCTCAAGGCAAGTTGCCCCTAGCAATTACACTTCCTGCAGCGGTCGGCGGGGCTGCTTCATCATCGGGGAGTGGGATTCCCCGGGTGAATGCCGCCACCCCCAATTCTGAAACCAGCTACTCGAAGGACTCCGCAGACCTTATCGTTATCGCGCCTTCAAATCGGGTCCTCTCCTATGAATCCTCGTCCGCTTCGCCTATTGAGATTGATCCCAATGAGTCCGAGAGCAGCTCAACCACTGCGGTGGGCACCACAACGCAGGCGCCCACCCCCACGGCGGGGCTCGACAGCGCGGAATCTACCACCACCACCACTGCACCTGTGCCAACTACCACTGAGCCGAGCGGCGACGCTAGCACTACCACTACCAGCCACTCATCAGATGGTGCGCCTGGTGACAACTGATATGGCGGCCAAGGCCCTCGAAGTCCCATCCCCGATGAGCAACGGCCATCCTCGGGGCCTGATGTGAACCATCTCGATGCTCCGAGAGATCTGCGCGAGGGCAAGCTTCAGATGACTGAGCCCGCCTCGATTCCACCGGGAAGTGTTGCCCCTGGGAATCGCCGCCGACTGCGCGGAGCCCTCGTTGGGCAACGACGGCGCCTAGGCACGGTACCTCGATTGGTGGGTGCGCTGGTAATTGTCACCGCAGCGGTACTTGGACTGGTGGTAGTGCAAGTGGTACAGACTTTTCGCCAGCACAGCGTCTCTTTGACCCGGCAAGTGTTGGTGGACGAATTATCTGAATATGATCATGCGCTCTCGCAATACCCGCGATCGGTCTCTCTCTTTGCCAACTCATCGCGCTACCTCTCCACTCATCAAGTCGACTCTTTTCGTGTGCTCATTATCGCCGTGAAGTCAAATCCCATCCTCGGCTCGCGTGGCTCACAAGCCATCCTCGCCTCGCAAAGCGTCTCGCACTTGATCGCGGTGCCCCCCGCCGCCACGGTGGTGGATCAAATCTCCATCTCCTCGGTTCCTTACTTGGTTCTTGCCTCGCCGATTCGCCAGTCGAATAAGACAGTTGGCGTCTTTATCGTGGCCTCAAACCTCTCGACAGATTTTGCCCAAAGCAATCAAGTGCTTTCCCTCGCGCTGCTCGAAGCGGCTATCGCACTCGCTTTCACCGTGGGGAGCGGCTATCTCTTGCTGAGACGCGTGATGAACACCGTCGGAGGCATTACCGCCGCCGCTGTGGATATCGCCGATGGCGACCTGGGGAGAAGGATCGAGTACTCCGGAGCCGACGACGAAGTGGGCACTTTGGCGCGGACCTTCGACGACATGATCGATCGCCTCGACGAGACGATGTCTGCCCAAAGGCGGCTGCTGTCAGACGTTTCCCACCAGCTCAAGACCCCGCTCACCATCATTAGGGGCAATCTCGAACTCATCGGGCGCTCGGGAAGCCCGCTAGGCGAGCAGGACCGAGAGAGCCTATCTTTCGCCGTGGAGGAGATCGCCTACATGAATAACTTGATCGATCAACTCCTCTTGCTGGGGCGGACGATGGAAAGGGACTTCGTACAGCCTGAGCCCGTCGATCTTCGCGCCTTTATGGCAGATATCTACTTCGGTGCGACGCGGATGGCCAAGCGTAACTGGAGTTATGTGGAACCTCCCGACCTTGTGCTCTCGATTGATCCCGCCAAGGTTCGGGGCGCGATCTTGAACCTCTTGGAAAATGCCGTCAAGGCAACCCAAGAGGGTGACACCATAGAACTTGCCGGCCATGCCGATGCTACGATCCTCACCATCTCTGTGACCGACTCCGGACCCGGGGTACCTGCCGGAATGGAAGAAGAGATCTTCCGGCGTTTCGAACGGGGCAGCCAGACCTACCAAAAAGGTGCAGGACTGGGGCTCTCCATCGTGGATGCCATCGCCAAGGCGCATAAAGGTTGCGTGGTGGTGGCAAAGGCGCCGCATGGGGGGGCGCAGTTCTCCATTGTTCTTCCCCTCAGTCTTGCCGCTAACTTTCACGAGCAAAGCTAAATTCCGCGCTATCCCAACGCCCAAGGAGCCGCATGTGAATATTGTCATAGTTGAGGATGACCCCAAGATCGCGAGCTTTGTTTCCCGCGGCCTAAAAGCTGAGGGATACGCCACCACGGTGATCGCAGATGGCGAGACCGCGATGCGCGCGGTCCCCGCGATGGGCGAAGACGTGGATCTGGTGCTTTTGGACATCGGCCTGCCTGGCAAAGATGGCAAGGCGGTGTTGGCACATTGGAGAGCCGAAAAGTTTTCCAAGCCGGTAATCATCCTTACCGCACGCAACGAGATCTCAGAGAAGGTTAAGGGCCTCAATGCGGGCGCAACGGATTATGTCACCAAGCCGTTTTCCTTTGATGAGCTCTTGGCGAGAGTGCGGGCGGCGATGCGTGGCTTCGAGTCGACTTCGCTTACCAATCTTGAGGTCGCCGACATCTCCTTCGACCTTCTCACCAAAGTTGCTTTTCGCGGTGGTAAGCGCATCGAACTTGCCCAACGCGAGTGGGCTCTCCTAGAGCTCTTTATGCGCAACCCCCACCAAGTGCTCAGTCGGATTCAGATCCTCAATCACGTTTGGGATTACTCCTTCGATCCGGGATCCAACATCGTGGACGTTTATGTGGGGTACCTTCGCAAGAAGATCAACATCTCCAACCATGAGCCGCTCATCCAGACGGTACGCGGAGCGGGGTACCGCTTTATTCCACCCTCCTCGCCTTGGAGCTAAAAAGCTCTCAATCGGATCCGGCATCTACGGTGGCTTGAACTTCGGCGATTCGCTTGGCGTCGATAGCGCTGGCGATCTCCTCGTCCTCGGCCATGACTTGATCCAGATCGACGCTGGCGAACCCGAGAACTCCCATCTTCTCAAAGGCGGAGCGCATCGTAGCTCCAAAGAGGCCGATGTCTTTGAGAATGGGTACGATGCGGGTAAAAAGCAGCGACCTGAAGGTGAGCTGGGACTCGGAATGGTCTACCCATTTCACGCACTCTGGGGCATCGAGCCCGACGTTTGCCCACACTTCGTGAGCCAAAAAGCGATCCTTCATCATCAGGCAGGCCTCAGCACAGAACTCCTCACGCTCCTGGCGTTCGGTGGAACTGAGCTGCGGATAGTAGTCACGCAAGGCGTTGCGGCCGAAAGCGACGTGACGCGCCTCGTCTTGCATCACGTAGGCGGTAAGTTCGCGGGCGAGCGGGCTGCCGGTGAGGTTGCGGATCATGCCGAAGGCCGCGAGAGCGAGCCCCTCGATGAGCACCTGCATGCCGAGATAGGTCATGTCCCATCGCGAGTCGCTGAGGACGTCGTCGAGAAGCTCGCGCAAGTTGAAGTTCATGGGATAGGCGAGGCCAAGTTTGTTGAGATAGGTGGAGTAC
>JAKASN010000169.1 GCA_021819025.1 Actinomycetes bacterium
GCCATTGACAGCCCCCGATGCTGAGTTAACAACAAATGCATGCTCCCCGCAAGTCAAAAGGTCTGGCTGGATAAATAGTGCGCTGTACCCCGTGAATCCCTGGAAGTTAAAGTGCGATTTAGCGATTCCGTAGCTAACAATGCGGTCAAATACCATACGGTCCATGTAAGGATAATCAGGACCAGGGGATGTTCCGATGTACTGAAACCCATAATCGCCAGACGTAAAATTCACGTTTCGAAGGGTCCATCGTTCGATTCCTGGCTGCTGGCCAGAACCATTATTTATTACTGCTGGATTTACGTTAACGCACGAATATCCTGATCCTGCACCAAGTGTCACATCGTATAGTTTCACATTTGTAGCGAAGGCAGTAGGGGTATACGATATATTGTTGTCGCCACCACTAATGGCTAGTCTATGAAGAGAACAAGCCCCATCGTTCGTTCCTGCCTCCATCGTAAATACGTCGTATCCAGAGGTGCCAAAAATAATCGTTTTCATGGTTGAGTCGGGGTCAGAACCTGATCCAATGATATCTACTTTTGTTGGCCACGTCAGTCCCGTCACCTTGTACGGCCGTGCCGAACACCGCACGACCGCCTTGTAGCTAGCCGCCGCCGCCGTGTTTAAAGCGGCCTGGAAGCCAGCCGTTTCATCGGTGATGCCCCATTGGGAGGGGGACGGGAAGGTGTAGGAATCCACGTCGATGACCGGGAATGGGCCTGTGATAGGGAAGCTGCCCAGCGCTCTGCCCCCCGGCGTGATGGCCTCGGCCACCCGGCCACTCGCGAATAGTGGTGCATTTGACGAACTAGCCATAGGTCACCTCCAAGGGCACATAATCAAACTTTGGGCGCGAGTGGGATAGGTGTAGCGCTCGGTTTTGTCGCGACGAGAATAGACGGAAGCGGAATGCCGAGCTCGGTTAGGTTCGCCACGATGTAGGACAGGAGACGCGCAGACAGAGCCAAAAAGACCGCGGTCGGAACCGCCGATAAGGTCGCGTTGCCATAAACGAGAATCGAAACCGCGAGGTAGGCGAGATAGACGGGTAGGAGCCGCTGCTCGACGAAGTTCGCCAGCTTCGCGAGATTGAACGTGCCGGTTGCGAGTGCTGCCGCGACACCGAGCACGACGTTCGCCGCGACGAGTGCCGTCAGGTAGACCATGTCGGGTCCGCCCGCGACCTTGAGTAGGAGCGCGAGGATGCTGTTCACGTTATTCTCCCTTCTCGATCTCTTCGTGTAACCGAAGGATCAGCGACGCCAGGCGTAGGACGCTCGGCCGCTCTTTGTGCGCCTTGAGAACTTTGCCGCAGAATCCCAGCACATCGGGATCTTGCGCGAGTTGGGTGAGCTCCACGCCGATGTGGATCTGCTCCGCGAGGTGGGTAGATTTGTCGCTCATGACTTCTCCTTGCGGCCAATCTCAGCCGCTATTTCCTGCCGTTCTTTCTGCCGGATCCGTTTCGACGGCTGGCGCTTGCACTCCGGCGTCGGGTTTATCATCGAGGTGCGTGGATGGTGTCCGACCTTCCGCCAGGTCGCGACGTGTGCGCTGCCCACGTTTGTCCTCCCAAATCAGTCGACACAAGACCGTTTCAACATTCGGATACCGGCGCACTTCGACGATCGATCGATGGCCGGGACACGTCCACGTGGCCTTCACGTGCGTTGGATGGTCGCGCGGCTGCTCGAGAAACCACCCGAGGCGCATCGTCTCGGTACAGCCCCACGTCGGACATTTCGGCGCATCGGCCCGAAGGCGCTGGCCAATGTCGACGAGAGTGGCGTAGTCGAGCATCTACTCCGCCTCAAAAAGAACCGTCGGCTCTTTGTGTTGCGCGTCTTCGCTCCATCTGATGCGGTAACGCTCATAACCCTTAATCCAATTGCGGATATCATCAAGCACCCAAATCGCTTTGATGATCGGCTTAGTCCATCGCGACACTCCCCCGTACACAAAAACAAGCTCGCCGCTATTTCGGCTGCGTACTTCGTATTGCCACATCACCGCTTCCCCTCCAGGGCCTTGACGTGCATCGTCGGGTACTTCCGCTTCACCTTGCGCGCGAGAGTGATGTACTTCCGCTTCGGTAGATCGTGCTTCCCTCGCGAAAGAGCCGCCCGGGCGTGGGCTTTGTCCTCGATTGGGTAACTCCGCTTCTTCGGAAACGCGAAGTCTTTGGACGGGAGTTTCTTGCGCTTAGCGGCCGTCAGTTTGGCCATCACACCCCCAAAAACTCCGACGGATCCGCAAACATCGCTTTCACGTCGGCGACGTGCTCAAGTAGATGGTCGCGCGTCTCGACTGGTAGCGCGTGCGGCGTCTCGACGATGAGTGCAAGCCACAGCTCGTCGAGGTCAATCCCCACCCGTTCAACCGCCGCGAGAACGCGCGGCCCCGCATGGCGTCAGAAAGCCTTGACTTCGTCGATAAGTGCGCCGATATCTGGATCGCCAGCGAGACGTGCCAATTGCGCGGCGAACTCCGGGTGATCGTGCTGATAGCGCAGGAATCGCTCGGTGATCGCGTCCTGGGTAAGCTGTTCTGAGATGGCCATTTATGCTCCTGCCGCGAGGCTATACATGTCGTCGCGCTCCTCGTACTGTTCCTTCGTCAGCGCCGTATTCGGAATGGGTCCGTGATAATCACGTCCGCCGAGATTACTCGCGATGAGATAACTCCAGGCTTTCACTGTGTCGTAAGGAGGCTTAAACCAGCGATTCGCGAGAGCACACCGCTCGATTCCCTCCCGTGCGACCGGATCCTCCCACACTTTCTTGGGAGGCTGGATGATCCGCCCGGTCTTGACTGCCGCAAGGCCGCTCAGTACCTCGGCCCAAATCCGGGTGGTCTCCATCTTTTCGCCCTCGCGGTAGTCGCTCTTGACGAACTGCTCGCCCGCCGGCTTGAACAGCTGGATAGCCGCGGTCTTGAGGTTGCGCGGCATTTCGGATTGTTTCTGGCAGATCACGATGAGAATCTGCTTGAGGTGACGAACTTGGTTTTGGAGACCTTTCGCGGCGTCGCGTGCGCCGGATCCATCCCCCCCGAGGCCGCTAAAGAAGAGATGCCCCTCGTCAATCACAACAATGCGGCGGCTCATCGCGTCGATTTCCCAATCCTCGATGGGTTCCGCCGGCACGACATTCTTCCCCTTGGGTGCGAGCTCGGCGTCGGTCAACCCGTCGTCGATCTCGTCGTCGTCTTCCTGGTCGAGATAGCGCGCGACCTTCTGCATCCGGGCGATGACCCGCCGCATACTGATGGAATGCGCCCAGCGCGGCTTGTCGTCTTTCCACACACCGACGATATCGACCGGCCAGTTCAGCCGCTTCCGCGCGCCATAAGCCAGCCGAAGCGCAAGAGTCGATTTTCCAAAATCTTTTTCACCGAAGATGACAATCACGCCATAGTCGATGCTATTGAGTCCGGCGAGTGGACCCTTCCACGGCTCGACTAGCGTCTCCGGCTCCGGCTCCCCCCCCAGCTCGCGCCCGGTGAGATATCCGTAGATATCCCCGACGCCTTCGAGCACCTTCGGCCCGCCGTACTCCGCTGCTTCCGCGAGAGCCGGATGGACCGCGGTCAACCCCGGACGCCAGCCGCCAGCCGCGACATAGCCCGCCGCACCCTTCCAGCCCTGCTGCTGATAGGCGCGGTCAGCGCTCGTCAGGAACTCGACAGCGTGCGGAACGCGCGCCGCCAGGCTCTCAATCGTCCAGGCAGTGCGCTCGAGTCGGCGCAGTTGGCCGAGGATGCTCATTACCAGTTCCCGCCGTTAGACCGCCAGCCACGCGCACCGCAGCCAGGGCAGGCGGGATTGTAGCCGTCCCCATCGCGTCGTTTGCCGACGGCACCCATCACGGCGCCGCCAACCAAGGCAATCGCGGCAAAAGCGGCCGTGACTCCGATGACGCCCCCGAAGCCCCAGCCGGTGCCTTCCCGGAACGCTTCGCCGCTCATCACGGCGGGATTGTGGCGAATAAACCGCCCGCGATGATCACGTGCCATCGTTATCACCCACTCAGGTTATTGTCGACCGCGTATTTGAGCCAGCCCTGGAGCTGACTATTGCTCGGCCAGGTCGCGCCATTGTTGGCGATCGGCATCCACTGATCCCACACCCAGGACCACGGACCCGCGCCAACCGGTGCTACCGCCGTATTCATCGCGTTGACCCATTGGGTACGACCGCCCCAACCATTCGGGCTGCCGTAGAGCGTGTAGGCGGACTGCATCAGACCGAGCAAGTTGCTCGGTGGCTGGTAGCCCGTCGCGGTTGGCGGCGGTACGGGTGCCGTGCCCGCACTCTTGCTCTGGTGGTTGACGTACTCATACGCTCCGAATCCGGCTGCGCCGAGTGCCGCGACGACCGCGATAGTGCCCATTGTGTCTGCCATTGTCGTACTCCTTAGAAGAGGATGCCCATGTCTGGGCTAAAATGTGTCCGCGCGCCGTCCTCGGCAAAGTAGAGCAGGTGGGTTTCCGGGTCTTCGACGAGTAGCGGGTCTTTCTTCGACTGCCCGTATGGTCCGCCATCGCCCATTTTGTGATCCCATATGCTGCCCGAGCGCTGCGATCCGTCCGGTGTTACGTAGTCAATGGACGTCACCCGACCAATGACCGTCGCGTAGGGGCTGGCCTCGCGCCGTTCGTCCGCCGAGAGCTTCACCGTCTCGCGCGGCTCGCCGTGGAACGTCTCGGAGTCGGATTGCGCGTCACCAAGGGTGGCCGGGTTCTTGCGCCTGCGCTTGCTTCCGCCACCCGTCAGGCTGATGAGCTCATTTAGTTCGTCTTTCGAGAGTTGCTCGAGGTCGATCGTATCTTTCTGGTATTTTTTGTCTGTACCTTTAATGGTGTACGTCTCGACGTGCGCCAGCCGTTCGACCTTTTCCTCTAGTGATTCGACGCTCTCTTCCGCTTGCGCGAGTCGCGACTCGGCTCGATGGCGGACAGCCGGCGATTTGGTCGTCTCGGCCCGCGCCTTCAGACGCTCGATCTCGCACTCAAGCTGCTCGATCCTCTTCTCGGCTGCGTCAAGTGAGCGCTTGCGCGCCTTGAGCTCCTTGCCGGTCACGAGAGGCGCAGACGATCCACCTTTGAAGAACGTCGGCGCCAGCACGATCATGCCGAGGATGCCTCCGCCAATCGCGAGTCCGATCTTTTCCGATCTATTGAGCGTGATACCGAGCATAGTGTCAACCCCTAGAACGAACAGAAGCTAGCAGGCGCGTACTGTCCTGGATCGACATAACCGAGACGTTGCAGGTAAACCCGAAAAGTCGCCCAATTAGTGGGGCTAGCCCCGGGTATGTCGCTGAGCGCCGCGTCTTGGGTCTGCCAGCTATTGATGAGACCCGGCAGGTTCGGGTTAGCCTGGACGAGCGTGCTCAGTTGGGCGTATGGGCCAGGGCATCCGGGCGATTGGCC
>JAKASN010000170.1 GCA_021819025.1 Actinomycetes bacterium
CGCTCGGAATCCTCATGGATACCTTCTTGGTTCGGACCCTCTTGGTCCCTTCGGCAGTGGTACTGCTCGGGAAGTGGAACTGGTGGCCATCACACCTCGCCAAAGAGAACCATACCGACAGTGAAGCGTCGGCGTGGGAACAAGAGCAGCAAGTGTCCACCCCTGAGAGCCTTTCCTCATAAGAACTGGCTGGTAAGGACCGAAATGAACTCGAACGGGAGCGGTTGCATCTAGGGTCATAGTTGGCTTTGATACAGGAGCACTGGTTTTTGCGCTTGAGCGCAATGCAGCGGTCCTGGCCGACACAAGGAGAAACACCGTTTGAGCCAAAAGGTTACTACTCGCGTAAGCGGATTCATCGGCGAAATCGTAATCTCAAATCCCGAGCGAAAGAATGCCATGTCCATGGAGATGTGGGGACAGCTTCGACTAGCAGCCGAGGAAATGCGCGCCAACGACTACGTGCGGGTCGTAGTGGTGCATGGCACCAATGCCACCTTTGTGGCAGGAGCCGATATTAGCGAATTTCGTACCATGCGTCAAAATGGCAGCAGCGGCATGGAATATGACCGCAATACCGAAGATGCCCTTTCGGCCCTAGTCCAGATTCCTAAGCCAACCATCGCGGCGATCGAGGGCTTTTGCATTGGCGGCGGTGTCTCAATCGCCGTAGCGTGTGACTTTCAAGTTGCCCATCCCGATGCCAAGTTCCAAATTCCCGCAGCCCGGCTGGGAATTAGTTATCCCCTTGGCTCGCTAGGACGTCTCGTAAACCTCATTGGATCGGCGAACACTAAACGTATCATCTTCACTGCAGCCAGGCTCGATGCCAACGAGGCTCTCTCTGTGGGCTTGGTTAGCGAGATCGCGTCGGGTGATTTGGACGCCAGGGTAGAAGAACTCGCTCGTCAACTAGGCGAGAACGCTCCACTGTCGATTTTGGCCACCAAGCGCCTCGTGGCATCGCTAGGCTTCGCCAATGACGCCTTGAAGGATCTCGCGGGAGAACTCTTCGAGCTCACCCTAGCCTCGGCTGACTACGCAGAAGCGCTCAACGCATTCGATGAACAGCGAAAACCCAATTTCCAGGGGCGATAGGTAGCGACTTAGTTGAGCTTTTGAGCCAGTTCCCGAAGCGAAGCGCCAAGCACCTTGCCCATGGCATTGCGAGGGAACTCCTCGACAAAAAACACCCTCTTAGGAATCTTGTAATTCACCAAGCGGGAAGCCAGGTAATCAAGCAGAGCCCCGGCATCGATCCCGACTGTGGGATCAGATGCAATGATAAATGCCACCACCTCTTCGCCCCACAGAGCCGACTCCCTGCCCACCACTGCCGCATCGCCAACTCCTGGATAACTGCGAATCTCCTCCTCAACCTCACGTGGGTAGACGTTGAAGCCGCCAGATATGATCATGTCGGTGAGTCGCGACTCGATACGCAGGTACCCGTCGTCATCGAGACTTCCAACATCGCCAGTGTGCATCCAACCCTCCGCCAAGGCCACCGAGGATGCCACAGGATTTCCCAAATAGCCCCCAAACACGTTGTCGCCTCGTACCAGAATCTCGCCCTTGTCGGAGAGCGCCACCGTGACGCCGGGCAATGGCACCCCTACCGAGCCTTTTTTTCTCAGACCAACGTAGGGGTTAGAGACGTTCATTAGCGTCTCCGACATTCCGTATCGCTCAATTGGCGCTTGACCGGTAAGCGACACGATACGCTCGAATAGTTCAGGCGCAAGAGGGGCAGAGCCACTTACCATCAGCCTAAGCTTCGAGAAAGCATCAAACCCCGCAGCCTCTACCAAGCGGGCATAAGTTGCAGGCACACCGAAATACATCGTCGGAGCGAACTCTCCTTGCACCGCAGCCACCAAGAGCCCGGCGTCGAATGAGCCATAGAGAAGGATCGAGGAGCCCACACACAGAGATCCCGTGAGTCCAACTCCGAGACCGTGCACGTGAAATAACGGAAGAGCCAGCATGAGTCGATCCGAATCGGTCCATCGCCAAGCTTGGACAACTCCCTTGACAGAGGCGAGCAGGTTAGCGTGCGAGAGAAGCGCTCCTTTGGGGACTCCAGTTGTACCCGAAGTATAGGCAATAAGCGCTGGCGTTTCACCAGCGAGGTCACGAGGGCGAAATGAAAACGACGCTGCCTCACTTTCGGCCGCCACCTCCTCAACCGAGCGACACTCGATCGGCTTTTGCGGTATCGGCAGTTCCTGGCCGGGACCCACAAAAGCGGCATGCGACTGCCGGGAACTTGCGAGCTCGCGCAGCGCTATGAGTCGCCGGGGGTCGGCCACGACTATCGCCGGTCGCGAGTCAGCGATGACGTGGGCGAGCTCGCGCTCGGTGTAGGCCGGGTTCGCAGTTACCACGACGCCACCAGCGAACAGGGCCCCCAAATATATCGCCGCGAAATCCACGCTTCCCGGCGCACAAATGAGCAGGCGATCGCCTCGCCCGAGGCCCCAGGAAAGCAAGTTTGCGGCGACTCTCATTGATCGTTGGAGAAATTCACCTCGGCTCAGCCATCCAGTTTCGTCGCTATAGACAAAAGGTGTCGCGGGATGTTCACCGAGCGCCAAAAACGCCGCCTCGGCGACGCTCTTGGCTGCAATGAGATGCCCGGGTACCCAGACTCCATCGACAAAATGGGCACTGGAGTCCGGGGCCAAGGTCAATTTCGACTCGCTCATGGCCAACAGGCTAGAGCAGAGCCGCTGCCTCCTCAAGCACGGTACGCAGAATCCCAGCGATCTCATCGAACTGCTCGACGCCGGCGACCAAGGGTGGAGAGAGCTGAATTACCGGATCACCCCGATCATCAGCGCGACAGATCAAGCCCTCCTCAAAGAGGCGAGGCGTGAGAATACCGCGCAGAAGACGTTCAGACTCCTCATCACTGAAGGTCTCCTTGGTAACGCGATCCTTCACGAGCTCGATGCCGTAGAAATAGCCCGCGCCACGCACATCGCCGACAATGGGGATATCCCTGAGCGCCTCCAAACGAGAGCGAAAAGCCGCCTCGTTAGCCTGGACATGCCCGATGAGATTTTCCCGTTCGAAGATCTCGAGATTTGCCAATCCCACCGCCGCCGAGACGGGATGACCCGCAAAGGTATATCCGTGAAGGAAGGTGTTGGTCTCTTTGAGGAAAGGTTCAATAATGCGATCTGACGCGATGAGAGCGCCGATCGGGGAGTAACCCGATGTCATCCCCTTGGCAACGGTCATCATGTCGGGCTGGAAGCGGTAGCGTTCTGCGCCAAAATAGTAGCCAAGGCGACCGAAGGCACAGATTACTTCATCGGAAACCAGCAGCACATCATACTTGTCGCAAATCTCACGGACACGTTGGAAATAGCCTTCGGGCGGGGTGAAGCAGCCGCCAGAGTTCTGAACCGGCTCTAAAAACACCGCCGCGACGGTATCGGCGCCCTCGTAATTGATCATTCTCTCGATGTCATCAGCACAATGCAGCGTGCATGCGTCGAGATGGGAACAGTCGACACAGCGGTAACGGTTGGTATTGGCAACCTTAAACGTCCCGGGCACCAAAGGTTCGTAAGGGGCCTTGATTCCTGCCAAGCCAGTAATCGAAAGGGCGCCCATCGTGGTGCCATGGTAGGCAATATTTCTTGAGATGACCTTGGTCTTGGAGGGCTTTCCAACCAACTTGAAATAGTGTCTCGCCAGCTTGAAGGCGGACTCCACCGCCTCCCCACCACCAGTGGTGAAAAACACTCTGTTGAGATCACCCGGAGTTAGAGAAGCGATCTTCTCCGCCAATTCGATTGCCGGGGCGTGGGCGTAGCTCCACAGTGGGAAATAGGCCAACTCGCTCGCCTGCTTTGAGGCCGCTGCCGCCAACTCGCTCCTGCCATGGCCCACCTGGACCACAAAGAGACCCGCTAAGCCATCCAAGTAGCGCTTGCCATGCGAATCCCACACATAAGGCCCCTCGCCTCGAACCATGATCGGAACGTCTGCCTCCTGATAGGTGGACATTCGCGTAAAATGCATCCAAAGGTGTCGCCGTGCAAGCTCTGAAAGCCTCGCGGAATTCATCTCGTCGAAGTCGTATCCTTTTTCGTTCGTCATCTTGTACCCCAGGCGTAACTCTGTTTTTCCAGTCTTAAATACATAAACGTCTCAATGTCCGCTACGCCATCAACGAGGCGCAACTTGTCATTGAGAAGCTGCAGAAGATGTGAGTCGTTTTCACAGACAACTTCAGCTAGCAGGTCATAGCGACCTGCACACACAACGACATAATCCACTTCAGAGAATTTGGCAATTGACTCGGCGACTTTTCTGAGGTCTCCGTTCGCCTTTATCCCGAGCATGGCTTGACGGCTGAAGCCAACCGAAAGTGGATCGGTTACCGCAACTATCTGCATAACACCTTGATCGATTAACCTCTGCACGCGCTGCCTGACGGCCGCCTCAGAGAGTCTCACCTCCTTTGCGAGCGCTGCATATGAACTTCGCCCGTCAACCTGCAACAGCTCTACCAGCCGCTTTGACTTCTCATCGAGAACCACAACATGGTGCTCGTCCGAATCGAACCGCGACCTACTCACCAATGACCCGCCCGCACCCCGCACAGGGCGAAGCGTCCTTTCAATCTCCACACACTCCACCGATCCCCACTTTGCCCGCACACCTAGATGCCCACGGCCACTATCACACCGTGTCGGGCAGATAGCGCGAGAAAGCAGATTTCAAACTTCCTCCACTGATTCTTACCGTTTTTTTGTCATAGATCTAGCGATTCCGAATAATTTATCAAAGTTTTTTGCTTATTCCCTACTTTTCCCCGGTCCGGAGCGATAGTTTGGCCTTCGGAGAGAAAATTTTGGGTAACTCGACGTGATAGATGGTCTTCTACGAAAAATGACAGCGCCCGGGGGTGGCGCATCGCCGGAGATAAGCAGGATGGGGCGACACGGGAGAAAATGCCGAACTTTCGGTCCGGATCGCGTGCCCTTGTGGGGGCACTCCCCTTGACCCGTCGCCAAGCGGCGAGACAGTTGGCGACGCTAAGGGGCAGGACTTTGCCCGATCAAGCCCCTGATGCCAAGCCCGGCCGCTCAGACTCTTACCACCGACTCCCTTCGCACCCCCAGCATCGCCATGGCATCGACATAAAAAGGATTCACGCATCAAATGAGAGCTTTAGTCATCGCTTCGGGAGGTGCCGACGAAGCGCTCATCAAGATCGCATCGCACTCGCGAGACCCCGCGGCGCTTGTTGCCGCCGACATCGATCAAAGCAGAGCTGAGCGATCCGCCGCCAACCATCGCGATAGGAAAGTTGCCCCAGAGTGCGTCGACACCTCCTCCAGAGCATCGCTAGTTGCTTTGGCTAAGGCGTTCGCACCCGCCGCAATCCTAGGCGCGTGCCAGCTACGCTTAGATCGGA